>CAZDIN010000108.1:0-4210 GCA_964505515.1 uncultured Eubacteriales bacterium
AAAGACTATTGCTATGGGATGCGGCGGCGATGTAAGAAAATCACTTAACGCGGTCGAGCTTTGCGTCATGTCGGGCGACGTTGCCGACGACGGCAGTGTTACCGTAAGCGGCGAGATCGCTGCCGAGCTTTCACAGCGCAGTTCAATGCGGTACGACCGCGACGGCGATGCACATTACGACATTCTGTCGGCTTTTCAGAAGTCGATGCGCGGAAGTGATCCCGATGCGGCGTTGCACTACCTTGCGAGGCTGCTTGAGGCAGGAGATCTGCCAAGTGCCTGCCGTCGCCTGATGGTATGCGCCTGTGAGGATGTCGGGCTTGCCTATCCGCAGATCATCCCGATCGTAAAAAGCTGTGTCGACGCGGCGTTGCAGGTCGGGCTTCCCGAAGCAAACATACCTCTTGCCGACGCCGTTATTCTTGTCGCCCTGTCCCCCAAGTCCAACACAGGCGATGCCGCTATCGAAGCCGCGCTTGCCGACCTGCGTTCAGGCAGGACGGGAGATATCCCTCCTCACCTCAAGGACGGACACTATGCAGGCGCGCAAAAGCTCGGCAACGCCATCGGCTATCAGTATCCTCATTCCTTCCCCAACCGATACGTCAGGCAGCAGTATCTGCCCGATGAGCTTGTCGGCAGGGAATATTACAGCTACGGCGAGAATAAAAATGAGCAGGCCTTCAAGGCCTATTGGGATAAAATAAAGGGACAAAACTGACCAGATCTTCAGAAAGAGGGACTTCAATGACCATTCGGCCGGACGAAAAATATTTAAGCGTGCTCAGAGTACGACTCTGCCTTTGTGCTATTCTGCCGATATTCATCTGCGGCGTGCTGTCGACATTTTTTTGGGTAGCGGCGGCCATTATCGCGGCGGTAATGGTCTCACTGTTTCTCTTTATATGGATCTGGTATCTGCCCCGATACTACCGCTCCTGCAGGGTGACGCTCTCCGCCGATGCGGTGGCGGTCTGCAGAGGCGTTTTCCTGCGCAGAAAATACATCCTGCCCTCTCCGCGCACCATCTACTGCGACGAGATGCGCTCGCCTGTTTTATCGCTTTTCGGGTTGAAATCGGTCAACTTTCATCTTGTGCGAAGGACACTGTCTGCCGACGGTCTTAGCAGCGCGGACGCCGCCCTGCTGCTTTCTCACATCTCGGGAGACGGTGCGCATGAATAACAGGATATCTTTCAGGGTGCATCCCTTAAATATACTCAAATTTGTACGCAAGCTCCTTTTTGTTCTCCTGCTTCCCCTTTTGCGAAGCGCGCTCAACTACGGACTGCAGGGCACCCTTTCCACCCTTGTAAGATGGGAATCCGCACTCGCGGTGATCCTGATAGCATACGGCGTATTGCGCTGGGCAAGATTTCGCGTAACGATCGAAGACGGGATGCTCTCCATCCGCTCGGGGCTGTTTTTCAGCCGTGTTGCAGAGGTTCCGTTGTCAAGCGTTACCTGTGTCTATGTCGAAAATGATCCCGTTTTGACCCTTTTCGGCGCCGTCAAGGTCGCCATCGACACTAATGCATGGGAATTCAAGAACTCAGACTTTGAGTTTTATATCAGCAGAAAAAGGGTAGGCGAACTATGCGACGCACTCAAAACGGTTACGCCGCGCAACCGCATATACCTTTGCACCCTGCGGCAGATCGCGCTGATGTCACTTTCAAGTGCTTCTGCCCTGTCGGGTCTGCTTGTCACCGCGAGTATCATCAACACCGGCGGTAAGCTGCTTGGTGACACCCTTGAGAAGCGGCTTGTCGAGACCCTTAACGCCGTCACCAAGCTGCTCAGTCAAATCATACCGCCTGCCGCTACCACCCTTGCCGCATTACTGGTCGTCGGTTCCTGCATCTCCTTTCTGATGACCCTCTTCAAGCACATGTCCTTCGTCGTTCGGTGCAACAAAAAAGGAGTGCTTATCGAGCAGGGCTTTTTCCGACACAAGCGATCCTTCATCCGTCGCGACGCTATCGGTGTCGGCATAATTTCCATGCCGCCCCTGCTACACCTTTTCCGCCGAGCGTCGCTGTGTATTCACGCATCGGGCTATGGCACCGAAAACGGCGAGCGGTCGATCCTTTTCCCTGTCGAAAGGGCGCGCGAGGCAGATCGCTCGATGCACCTTCTGGGCATCGACCTCTGCAAAGGAGACCGCCTGTCCCTCAGGGTGCCGCGACGTGCCATGTCGCGCGCGGTTTTTGTTCCGAGCGTCTGGCTCGCGGTGCTGACGGCGCTGACCGTCACCGCGTCCCTGCTGATGCCGAGCATAAGGCAAATTATTCTGATCTTCGGTATATTCGTCGGCGTAATAAACGCATATTGGCTCTACCTGCGCATCAGTCACACAAGGCGCGGCGGAGCGGAGCTTCGAGGAGGCGTTCGCGTCTTTGGGTTCAGAGGCCTTACCCTGACCGATTCGAGATTTAAGAAGGGTTGCGTTGACTCGATAGTTGTTACCGAGGGGCCTTTTGACCGCAGAAGAGGTCTTTGTACCCTGCGCGTGACCCTGCGTGGCGAAAAAGCCTACTGCGCGAGGACTACAAATTTGGACAAAATAGAAGTCGAGCGTGAAACTAACGACCTCTTTAATGTGTAAAAGCACTGAATTTTGAAAATCCGGTGCTTTTTTCCTTTTCTTTTGCTGTGTGATATGTTACAATAAGAGAAATCATGTTATAAGAAACGGAGAAGTTGTTATGTATGCAGATCTAATGGATTCTATCGGGTTTGTCGGCAACATCGACCCCGAAGTAGCCGACGCAATGGCGTTGGAGCTCGGTCGTCAGCAGGCTAACATTGAGTTGATCGCAAGCGAAAACTTTGTTTCCCCTGCGGTCATGGCTGCTATGGGTTCTGTCCTGACCAACAAATACGCTGAAGGCTACCCTTCCAAGCGTTACTACGGCGGCTGCCAGTATGTCGACATCGTTGAGGATATCGCACGCGACCGTATGAAGAAGCTTTTCGGCGCAGAGCACGCCAACGTTCAGCCCCACTCAGGCGCGCAGGCCAACACCGCCGTTTACTTCTCCCTGCTTAACGCAGGCGACACCGTTATGGGTATGAACCTCGCTCACGGCGGCCATCTTACCCACGGTTCGCCCGTTAACGTATCGGGTAAAATATTCAACTTCGTCCCTTACGGCGTTAACGACGACGGCTTTATCGATTACGACGCCTTCCGCGCCATCGCTCTTGAATGCAAGCCCAAAATGATCGTCGCAGGTGCTTCCGCTTATCCGCGCGTCATCGAGTTCGACAAGATCGCCGCTGTCGCAAAGGAAGTCGGCGCTATCTTCATGGTCGACATGGCTCATATCGCCGGTCTGGTTGCCGCAGGTCTGCATCCCAATCCGGTCGAATACGCCGACATCGTCACCACCACCACCCACAAGACCCTGCGCGGTCCGCGCGGCGGTGCTATCCTTTGTAAAGAGGAGTACGCCAAGGCTATCGACAAGGGCATCTTCCCCGGCTCACAGGGCGGCCCGTTAATGCATGTGATCGCCGCAAAGGCCGTCTGCTTCGGCGAGGCCCTCTCCGACGAGTTCAAGGCATATCAGCAGCGCGTTATTGACAACGCACAGGCACTTGCAAAGAGTCTTATTGCCAACGGTCTGCCGTTGGTTTCTGGCGGCACCGATAACCACCTGATGCTTATCGACCTGCGCGGCACAGGCGTTTCGGGCAAGGAGCTTGAGCACCGCCTTGACGCTGTCAACATCACCGCCAACAAGAACGCCATCCCCAACGACCCCGAATCTCCGTTCATCACAAGCGGCCTGCGTGTCGGCACCCCTGCCGCAACCACCCGTGGCCTGAACACCGAAGATATGGCGCGCATAGGCGAATTTATTGCTAAGGCAGTTTTTGACTTTGACAACAGTGCCGATATCATCCGCGCCGGCGTTGCCGACATCTGCGCAAAATATCCGCTTTATAAATAAGCAGATCGGATCGATCCCCCTGTCCGCATCCTAACGGGCAGGGGGATCTCTTTGTTTTCTTACAAAAATGTACCCAAGGGTTAAAACTTTGCTGCTTTACTTATGTATAGGGGTGTGATATTAAGGAAATGAAGCTGTATTCCGTCAGAACATGACGGGAGGGTCATCCTATGAAAAAATTAGGCGAAAAACAGAAAAAGCCGCGTTTTGCGAGACTTCTCATAAGGAAGTCTCGCAGTTTTATTCGCCAA
>CAZDIN010000109.1:0-4181 GCA_964505515.1 uncultured Eubacteriales bacterium
GGCGTTGAAGTTGGACTTTTCGTTGGTTCCGGGTGCTACGCCAAAGAAGCCGTTTTCAGGGTTGATAGCGTAGAGGCGGCCGTCCTTACCGATGCGCATCCAGCTGATGTCGTCACCGACGGTCCAGATCTTGTAGCCCTTCTCACGAAGATACTTCGGAGGAATAAGCATAGCAAGGTTGGTCTTGCCGCAGGCAGACGGAAAGGCAGCGGCAACATATTTGACCTCGCCCTTCGGATTCTCAAGGCCGAGAATGAGCATGTGCTCAGCCATCCAGCCCTCTTTCCAACCCTGATAAGAAGCGATGCGCAGAGCGAAGCACTTCTTGCCGAGCAGAACGTTTCCGCCGTAGGCAGAGTTAACGGAAATGATGGTGTTGTCCTCGGGGAACTGGACGATGTAACGGTTCTCGGGATCGATGTCGCAGGAAGCGTGGAATCCGCGAACGAAATCGTTGCTGTCGCCCAGAACGTCAAACACTTCCTTGCCGACGCGGGTCATGATAGCCATATTCAGAACAACATAGATAGAGTCGGTGATCTCAATGCCGATCTTGGCAAGCGGAGAGCCGATCGGTCCCATAGAGAAGGGAATGATATACATGGTGCGGCCCTTGTAGCTTCCGCGAGCGATATCATATAACTTTTTGTACATTTCCTCAGGATCGCACCAGTGGTTAGTCGGACCTGCATTCTCCTCTTTCTTAGAGCAGATGAAGGTGCGGTCCTCAACACGAGCAACGTCATTCGGCTTGGTTCTGTGCAGATAACAGCCGGGCAACTTCTCCTCGTTGAGCTTGATCATCTCGCCTGTCTTGACAGCGGTGGCACGCAGTTCATCAAGCTGAGCCTCGGAGCCGTCGATCCACATGACAGAATCGGGGTTAACGAGTTCCTGAATCTGTGCAACAAACTCAAGAACCTTCTTATTGTTGGTCATTGTTATCATCCTTTCAACAAGCAGTCAGGACATACAAGATCACACTTTGATCAAGCTGGTCTTTATATGCCCCAATTTTCTCCTATTTTACATTATATACGACCTGATATGTTTTTTCAATAGAAAAATCATGAATTTTTTGTGTACTTTCCTTCATTTATCGGCATGGTCGCGTACGCGTTAAGGTCACTGTCGCTGATATTACCCGCCTGATGCTCATAAAATGCCTGCACGCCCACCATTGCGGCGTTGTCACCGCAGAGGCTGAGGTCAGGATAGTACAAATTCCAGCCGCGCTTTTCGCATTCCTCTTTCATTCTGCGGCGAAGCTCGCTGTTAGCCGAAACGCCGCCGGCCATTACCAAGGTGGTGTGACCGAGGTCCTCGGCCGCCTTTACGGTAGCACCGATGAGCATATCGCATACGCGGCGGCGAAGGGCTGCAGAAAGATCCTCAACACAGACCTTCTCCCCTTTTTGCTCGGCGTTGTGAACCGTGTTGATGACCGCCGTCTTGAGTCCGGAGAAACTGAAATCATAGGGGCAGCCTGCTATATGCGGATAGGGCAGATCGTAGGCATCGGCATTCCCCTTTTGAGCCATCTTGTCCAAGGCTATTCCGCCGGGGTAGTCCATGCCCATAACGCGTGCCGTCTTGTCAAAGCATTCCCCTGCGGCATCGTCGTGAGTGTGGCCTACAATGCGGTAATCGGTGTAGCTGAGAACCTCAACTATATGGCTGTGGCCTCCCGAAACGACCAAGCACAGAAAGGGCGGCTTCAGGTCAGGCGCGGTGATATAGTTCGCCGCGATATGCGAGCGCAGATGATGCACCGGGATCAGAGGCTTATCAGCGGCAAGCGCAAGACCTTTTGCAAAGTTGACACCCACAAGCAGTGCGCCTATCAGGCCGGGGGCATATGTAACCGCGACAGCATCGATATCAGCAAGTCTGCAGTCTGCGCGGTCGAGGGCTTCCTGCGTGACCGCGACGATGGCTTCTGCATGACGGCGCGACGCGATCTCGGGCACCACACCGCCGTATATTTTGTGCTCCTCGACCTGCGTTGCGACCACGCTCGACAGAACGCGGCGTTCCTCGGTAACGGCGGCCGCCGTTTCGTCACAAGACGATTCAATTGCAAGTATTTTCATTGGTGATCACCTTCTGCATAGTAAGTCCGTCCTCGCGCGGAAAGGAGTAAAAATCGCGCCGACGGGCTAATATTTCATATCCGAGTGAGAGATAAAACGCCCTCGCCCTTTCGTTTGATTCGCGCACCTCAAGCATAATTCTTTCTGCGCCTGCAGACAAGCTCCGGTTTTCGCATTCGGTCAGCAGATCCCTGCCGATGCCTCTGCGTCGGCATTCAGCGTCAACGCATATCAGATGCAAATATGACAGGTCGTCCTGATCTTCCGTTACCGCAAAGCCGGCGAGCCGCTGCTGTTCCCATGCGGTAAGCACAAGCGAGCCCTTATCGATCTCCGACAGAAAACTCTGCTCAGACCAAGGCTGATGAACACATGCGGCGCAAAGCTTCGCAAGCGCCGGCACATCCTGCCGCGTGGCAGGACGCAGGACGGTCACAGCTGCTTGGCGATGCTTTCCATCGCCTCGTACATCCGATCACGGCAGGTGCGATACTCATCAAGCTTATAGCCATAGGGGTCGGGGATACCCTTTCCAAAAACGATCGAGGCATATCCTGCCGCCTTCAGCAGCTCAGCGTGTCCCTCGCTCATGCAGACGATGAGGTCGGCGGCATCGAGCAGTGGACGGCTTATGACCTTTGCCGAATGCTCAGACATGTCAACGCCGATCTCCTTCATGGCTATTATTGAGTTTTCGGAAGCAGGCATTCCCTCTGCAGCCGCAATTCCTGCGCTGTCGGCTACGGCGTCGATGCCGTTATCCTGCGCGTAGCGGTTGAACAAGGCCTGCGCCATAGGCGAGCGGCAGGTGTTGCCGGTACATATAAAAAGCACCTTTTTCATTCGATCTTTTCCTTTCGTAAAGGCTGACAAAGGTCAACCCTTTGCCTCATACCAATCCTTGCCGATATGAACATCGACGGGCAGAGGTACCTTCATTTCGTAGGCTCTTTCCATCTCCTGCGACAGTATCTCGGACGCCCTTGCGGCGTCCGCCTGTGACGCTTCAACAATGAGCTCGTCGTGTATCTGCAATATCAGCCGCGCATCAAGCTTTTCAACACGCAGGCGATTCCAAACGCGGATCATGGCAATTTTGATTATATCTGCGGCGGTGCCCTGAATGGGGGCGTTTCGTGCTACCCGTTCTCCGAAGGAACGAAGCTGATGATTTGAAGAATTCAGCTCAGGAAGATAGCGGCGACGTCCGAGCGCAGTTTCGACATATCCCTTTTCCTGAGCCTGCGATACCACCTGTGACATGTAGGCCTTTACGCCGCTGTATCGGGTCAGGTAGTTATCGATATATTGCTTGGCTTCGCCGAAGGACACGCCGATATCCTTAGCAAGCGAGAAGGGACCGATTCCGTAGACGATACCAAAGTTGACCGCCTTTGCGCTTGACCTCATCACAGGCTCGACCGCTTCGATCGGAATCCCAAACACCTGCGCGGCGGTGGCGGTATGAATATCCGCGCCGCTATGAAAGGCCTCTATCATCGCAGGGTCGTCCGACATATGCGCAAGCACCCGCAGTTCGATCTGCGAATAGTCGGCGTCGCACAGCACCCTGCCCTCAGGGGCAACGAAGAAGCGGCGCATTTGACTTCCAAGCTCGGTGCGAACGGGAATGTTTTGCAGGTTGGGTTCAGTCGAGCTGATGCGGCCTGTTCTCGTTTCGGTCTGGTTGAAGTTTGTGTGTATCCTGCCATCCTGTGCGACGGCTTTTATAAGCCCCTCGCAGTAGGTGGATCTCAGCTTTGAAAGCTGTCTGTATTCTAAGAGCAGGCTGACGGCAGGATGCCTGTCGCGTAGGTTTTCAAGCACCTCGGCGTTGGTCGAATAGCCGCTCTTGGTCTTCTTGCCTGCAGGCAATCCGAGCTTTACAAAGAGCGCCTCTCCAAGCTGTTTAGGTGAGTTGAGATTAAATTCGTAGCCTACAAGCTCGTATATCTCGTTGACGATATATGAGATGCGTGCGTCAAGCTGTTCGCCGAATTTCTCGATACCGTCGGTATCAACTAAAAATCCAATATCCTCCATATCCGCTAACACCCTTGCGAGCGGCAGCTCGATCTCTCTGAGCAG
>CAZDIN010000110.1:0-4050 GCA_964505515.1 uncultured Eubacteriales bacterium
GACATAGCACTCGATCTCGACCTCGGCATCTGCGCCTTTGATCTCGGGTGTGATCTTAAGTCCGGGTCCGCCATAGTAGTCAAGGTCAAAATGCGACCTGCTGACACAGATAAGGTTGACATCCCTGTACAGACCGCCATAGAATGTGAAGTCAGCCATCTGATGATATACAGTTTCGTTAGCAGAGTTGTCGACCTTGATGACGAGAAGATTGACCACGTCGAGCGCATCGGTCAGTTCCACACGCCATGTGGAATAGCCGCCGTCGTGCTGTGCGAGCAGCTTGCCGTTAAGGTAGACCTCGGCAGAGGAATTGGCGCCCTTGATCTCAAGGTAGTATCTGTCGGCAGTCGGCAGATCGGTCTTGTTCAGGCTCTTTGCGTAATAGGCGGTACCGCGATAGTAGTCGTTGTCACCGTCTTGGCCGTCGATAGCGTTCCACGAATGCGGCAGATCAACGAAATCCCATTTGTTAGAGATCTCGGTCGGCAGAGAATCTGCAAGCTTGGTGAACGCCCATTTGCGATTCAGGTTCAGTATAGTTCTCATTAGGGTAACCTCCTACGATAGTCTGTGTCAAGTATATCACACCCGACATGAATAATGTGTAAATTCACCGTGAAATTCTATTAACAGTGTCACCCCGCCGGAAAACCGACAGGGTGACACGGCGAAAACTTATTTAATTGATCTGTGGTTATTCAGCAACCGGCTCAGCGGCAACGTTGACACCGCGACGCTCGGCAAGCTCGGAGTTCATGACCTCCATGGTCTTCTTGTCGAGGTTGTAGATGACGGCAACGCCGATGAACTGCATGACAGCGCTGAACAGATACAGGCCTGCGACCAGCCAGCACATATTATATGAGGTAGCGGCAGACTGACCGGCTGTTCCCAGATCGGAAACGTAACCCAGAGCGCCCATGATCAGCAGAACGATAGAGGGGCCGACGCCCTGTGCAAGCTTGCGGAAGAAGGAATGCAACGAATATACAGTGCCCTCTTCACGTTTACCCGTCTTCCACTCATTGTAGTCGATAGCGTCAGCCATCAGTGCCCAAGACACACAGGTGTAAACGCCCATTCCTATACCAAATATGACAAGGCCGACCAAATAGAGGATCAAAGACAGGCTCTTGTTGGGTACGAGCGGGAACGCCAGCATAAACAGACCGCCTACAAGAGAAACGATGGTGCCGGCAACAGAGGCCTCTTTCTTACCGAACTTGTTGACTATTCTCTTAATGAAGGGCATGAAAAGGAACATCGGCAGGAAGCCTACCATCTGTACCACACCCGAAAGCTGTGCCATACCAAAATAGGTGGCGAACATGATGGTGGTAGCAGTAGTGGCGGCGTTCATACCAAGGAACATTCCCATTGCAGCCAAAGTAGCACCGACAGCGGGACGGTTCTTAAGGAAGTTGCCGAAAGCATTTATAACGTTGAACTTCTCAGATTCATTGGTCTTAACGGTGTCTTCGTCCACACGGATAGTGATGGTCTTTATCATAAATACAAAGGCAATGAAGCCCAGAACGCCCATCAGCAAAGCAGCCCAGAAAACACGCTCGCCCAAGAGAGTTTCAACCTGAACTCCGGTTTCGGGGTTAATGATCGGATTACCGTCAGCATCAAACTCTTTGCGCCAGATCAGCATCGGCAAGATCATGGAAGGAAGAATATTGCCTATCATAGAACCGACAGAACGCCAAGTGGACAGCTGAGCACGCTCACCCGCATCCTCTGTCACCAAGGACAGCATGGAGCCGTAGGGAACGTTAGCCACTGTATAGCAAGCATCCCATACTATGTAGCCAAGAATGAACAGGATCGCCTTAACCACTGTGGAAGCGTTCGGGAAGGGCAGGAAGACCGCCGCACCTGCTACCAACAGGCCGCAAGCGCCGACAAATATGTAGGTCTTGAACTTACCCATCTTGTACTTTCTGCGATCAGCGTCGATCATAGAACCGATCATCGGATCGTTGATGGCGTCCCAGATCTGCACTATCAGCAGCAGTGCTGACAGCAGTCCTGTCTCCATCATCATATAAACTAACCAGAAGGTCTGGACGGTTCCCTTCAGTGCAAAGCTCATGTTGCAACCAAAGTCGCCGGCGGCATAAGCGATCTTGTCGCGCATGCCAAAGGGTCGGATTTTGCTGTTCTTTTGCATTTCTACCATCCTCTCTGAGCCTTATATTCAAGCTCATTTATTCTACCCATTTTTATGGTACATCCTTATTATAATTTGATTTGTGCAATATAGTTAGCACAATTTTAATATATTGTTGCACTCTTTTTATATCAGGCATTAAAAACCTGTTGATTATCAGTAGAAAATGTACTATAATCATTAAAAATGAGGAAATAAATATACATTTTATACCAAAAAAATAAGGATGCCTGTTTATGTTTTACAGCCATGAGTTTTATTTCTTGCAACAAATGCTTATCAAGTGTCACCTTCAATGTCGTACCATTGATCCCAACGAGGCTCTTGATGAAGGTGTCGACAAGGGCCTTCGCAGTCTCTTCAACAACAGCGACTATCCCGAGACCTTCAACGATTTCTTCCCTGAGGTCTTATCCAACACCGTTTACCGACTGACCGACGTGTTTTTGTGCAGGTACATCTTCCTCAGGCTTCCCTCTCCCGAAAGTGATAACATTCTGCTTATCGGCCCCTACATGAGCAACGACATCTCCCACCAGCAGATACTTGAACAATGTGAAAAAATGAGCGTTCCGCCTAAGCTGTTTGAACAATTCAAGGCGTTTTACGCATCCCTGCCCGTAATGCGAGAGGAAAGTTCTCTTTTTGCAATGGTCAACACCTTTGCAGAATACCTTTGGGGTGGCAGCGACAGCTTCGAAAGCCTTGACGTCAACCGCGAAGATGCCGCCGCTTTTATATCGCGCGGTCTTGACGATCCCCAAAGCCCAAGCGCATCCATACTGAGCATCAACGCCATGGAGGACCGCTACAGCTATGAAAACGAGATCATGGCCGCCGTTTCTCAAGGGAACATTCACAAGGCTGAGGCGTTGATATCAAGTTTTTCTTCACTTGCATTTGAGAATCGCGTGCCGGATAGGTTGCGAAACATGAAAAATTATTGTATAGTAATGAATACCCTCTTGAGAAAGGCTGCCGAAAACGGAGGGGTGCATCCTGTTCATCTTGACAGCGTATCCTCCGACTTCGCCAAGAGGGTCGAGACCCTCCACACTATATCCGCCATTTCCGATTTTATGTCCGAGATGCTCAAGACCTACTGCAATCTTGTTAGGCGGCATTCGATCAAGGATTACTCGCCCCTCGTTCAAAAGGCTATCGTGCGTATTCAAAACGACCTGACCTCTGACCTGAGCCTTAACACAATGGCGAAAGCCTGTAACGTCAGCCCAAGCTATTTTTCAAGCCTTTTCAAAAAGGAGACGGGCAAGACCCTCACTAAGTATGTTAACGACCAGCGGGTCAGCCTTGCAAAGCGGTTGCTTAAGACCACCTCCCTACAGGTGCAGACGATTGCTCAGCATTGCGGTATCCTTGATCTGCATTATTTTTGCAGGATATTCAAGGCTACTGTAGGAAAAACTCCGACAGAATACAGAGATTGCTTGTCTTTTGAGTAGATTTGTTTTATAATAATATAAAAGGAGAATGCATCATGTCGATGAAAATGTGTTTCAGATGGTACGGAGAGGGCAACGACAACATCAAGCTCTCCGACATCAAGCAGATACCCGGCGTTGACGGTATCGTTTGGGCGCTGCATCACAAGATGCCCGGCGAGATCTGGGAGATCGATGAGATAGCCGAGGTGAAAAAGCAGCTTGACGAGTACGGCTTTAACATGGATGTGGTCGAGTCGGTCAACGTTCACGACGACATCAAGATCGGACTGCCGACAAGAGATAAATATATCGAAAACTACAAGCAGTGCATCCGAAACCTTTCGCAGTTCGGCGTAAAGGTAATCTGCTACTATTTCATGCACATCTTCGATTGGACAAGAAGCGACCTCTTTCACCCTGTCGGTG
>CAZDIN010000111.1:0-3983 GCA_964505515.1 uncultured Eubacteriales bacterium
GACCACCCTTGACCCCACAACAAGAACACTTTTGCAGGTGCAGATGTCGGATGCCGAGCTGGCGGACGCCACCTTCACCATGCTGATGGGCGAAGAGGTCGAGCCTCGCCGCCGCTTCATTGAAGAAAACGCGGTCTTTGCGACCGATCTTGACATTTAAGGAAAGGAGATAGGCAATCATGGCTAAACAAGAAAGCGTCTTTTGGCCCAGTAATGAAGAAACCAAGATCGACCCTGTGGAAATAACCGACGAAGTGCGCAACAGTATGCTGCAGTATTCGATGTCGGTTCTGGTGGGACGCGCCCTGCCCGACGTGCGTGACGGACTTAAACCCGTCCACCGCCGCATCCTTTACACCATGTACGAAAACGGTCTGTCTCCCGATAAGGCATACCGCAAATGCGCCGACACCGTCGGTGCTGTTCTGGGACGCTATCATCCTCACGGCGACGCCTCCGTTTACGACGCAATGGTGCGTATGGCGCAGGATTTCTCCCTGCGCTACCCCCTCATAGACGGACACGGAAACTTCGGTAACATCGACGGCTACCCTGCCGCTGCCTACCGTTATACCGAGTCGCGAATGAATAGGCTGTCCATGCAAATGCTTGACGACCTCGACCGAGATACAGTCGATTTTGCGCCCAACTACGACGACCGCCTGCAAGAGCCGGTCGTGCTTCCCGTGCGTTTTCCGCAGCTGCTTGTCAACGGCTCGTCGGGTATCGCCGTCGGTATGGCGACCGAAATTCCGCCGCATAACCTCGGCGAAGTCATCGACGGCATGTGCTGCCTTATCGATAACCCCGACGCAGAGCTTGCGGACATCTGCCAGCACATCAAGGGACCCGATTTCCCCACGGGCGGCATTATTATGGGACGTTCGGGGATCCGCGCCGCCTATGCAACGGGACGCGGTAAGATAATCGTCCGCGGTAAAGCCGAAATTGAGGAAAAACGCGACGGAAAATTCCGCATCGTTATCACCGAAATTCCGTATAAGGTACGCAAAAAGGACCTCGTAAAGAATATCTACGATCTCGCCGCAGAGAAGAGGATCGAGGGCATCGAGGACGTCGTTGACTACTCGTCCAAGCGTGACGGCGGTATCCGCATCGTCGTTGACGTAAAGCGCGATGCAAATCCGCAGGTCGTTTTGAACAAGATATACTCCTATACCTCGCTGCAGACCACCTTCGGAGCCATCCTGCTTGCCATCGTCAACGGCAAGCCGCAGGTACTCACCCTCAAGGAGATGCTCCAAAACTGCATCGACTTCCAGTACGACATTATCCGCCGCCGCACCGAATATGACAAGAAAAAGGCGGCTGAGCGCGCCCACATCTTAGAGGGTCTCAAGACTGCCCTTGACTTTATCGACGAGGTCATCAGTATCATCCGCAACAGCAAGACCATCGCGGAAAGTAAGGACGCCCTCTCCGAACGCTTCGGTCTTGACGAGCTGCAGACGACCGCCATCGTGCAGATGCAGTTAGGTGAGCTCGCCGGGCTTGAAAAGCAGCAGATCCTCGATCAGCTGCAGCAAAAGCTCGACTGCATAAAGGAGTGCGACGCTATTCTCGGCAGCCGCGAGAGGATACTTGACATCGTCAAGACCGAGTCCCTCAACCTGCGCGACAAGTTCGCCGACGACCGCCGCACCGAGATCACCGACGTCAGCGGCGAGGTCGACATAGAGGACCTTATCCCCGACGAGTCGTCGGTGCTTACCCTCACCAAGATGGGCTACATCAAGCGTCTGCCTGCAAGCGAATACAGATTGCAGCATCGCGGCGGCAAGGGTAAGATCGGCATGACAACTCGCGAGGAGGATATGACCGACTACATGTTCGTCTGCGACAGCCACGACTACGTCATGTTCTTCAGCAACCTTGGCAGAGTCTATCGGCTCAAGGCATACGAGGTGCCGGAAGGCTCCCGTACAGGCAAGGGCCTGAACATCGTCAACGTGCTGCCCCTCCAGCCGAACGAGAAGATCACCGTAATGCTCAATGTCCGCGAGTTTGAAGCGGACAAGTACCTGTGCATGATCACCAAGCGCGGTATCATTAAGCGCTCCTTGCTCTCCAACTATAACACCTCGCGTAAGGGCGGAGTTATCGCGGTCGTTCTCGATGAGGGCGACGAGCTTCGCTGGGTAGCGGTGACAGGCGGCAATGACGACCTGCTTGTTGCGACCCACAACGGTATGGCTATCCGATTTAACGAAAACGACGCGCGTCCGTTGGGCAGGACCGCCCGCGGCGTAAAGGCGATCGCGCTTGACGAGAGCGATGAGGTCGTTGGAATGGCGGTCGTCGACGATGAGAAGATGCTGCTGACGGTTACCGAGTCGGGCTACGGCCGCCGCAGTGAGTTCAGCGAGTACCGCCGCCAGTCGAGAGGCGGTAAGGGTCTGACCAACTACAAGGTCGAAAAGTACGGCAAGGTCGCCTCTATTCAGGCGGTCACCGACGATGAGGATGCCATCATGATAACCTCCGAGGGTATCATCATCCGCATTGCCGTCGATTCCATCAGCACCTTCGCGCGTACCGCAAAGGGCGTCTGCGTCATGAAGTTCAAGAATGAGAACGAGCATGTTATCTCGGTGCAGATAACCGAGCATGACGAGGAAGAGGCTCAGCAGGCTGAAGCGCCGAGCGAGGCGGACGCCGCCGACAACGCGCCCGAAGCCGAAGCCTCCGCGAGCGTTCCCGAGGGTGTCGAGGAAGCCTTCAACGCCGTAATGGAGAACGCCGAGCGCAACAGCGAGGAATAAACAGTATATTTTAGTAAAAAAGACCGCACTGCAGGAAAGCAGTGCGGTCTTTTGTGATGGCATAGGGGTAAACTTTACCCTGAAAAAACAATTCTAAAGATGTGTAGCAACATTGAGAGTCTGTGAATTTTGATTTTAGTTGTCGGTCTTTATTTTGATGATAGCCGCCCGTCGTTGTTTTTTGTTATACACGCGCAGGGTGTTGACGGGCTTATCGATAATCTCGGCGTAGTCCATAATCGAACAGGTTTCGCCAATCAGCCCGTCCCAAAGGCAGATTATAAGGTCACACGAATCAAGCATTTGCTTGTTTCGGACTGCACCGCCCGAAGTGCCGAATTGCTCCCACATAGTCGGATATTTTTCATATTGATATCCCTTTCGCTTTGCATAAAGCTCCGCAAGAGTTTCCGCACCCGTGCAGCCGCAGGAAGCAATAACGATGGTGTTGCCCTTTTCAATATTTTTAATACAACTATTTATATAACGCGCAGCCTCTCGATAGTTATAATAATGTTTTCCGCCTGTAATAACGATTCTTTTAATCATATAATCACTCCGAATTAAACCGTTTATGCCTTAAGGCAAAGTCGAAAACTAACTGTACATTTCGTCCTTTTTTATAAGCTCGTCTGCAGACACGCTGAAAAGCTTGGTTAACTCATATAGGGTTTCAATCGAGGGGGTGGTTCGCCCAAGCTCATAATAAGAATAAGTAGAACGGTCAACATTTATTTTTTCGGCTACCTGTTGCTGCGTTAACCCCAGCCTTATCCTGTGCTTCCGCAAACGTGCTCCAAAATAATTGCCCACTCCGACACCTCCATAAAACAAAAAATGCGCAGCCGAAGCTACGCATGAAAAACGCAAACCCCGTTTGTCGCCAAACAAATCAAATCAGAATGGAAGTAGCTTCGACACCCTAACTTGTGGAGCTCGCATTTTTACCGAGTACAAAGTTAGGATGCTAAAAAAGGGACATAATATTCCCTTGGTGCATACTACATTAAATTCTGATTATTCGATTTGTTTGGCAAAATTATTATATCACAACTTTTCTAAAAATAAAAGGGGGTTTAGAAAAATTGCTGTTTTAGACCAAGCCTGACCCTGTGCTTCCGCAAACGCGCTCCAAAATAATTGCCCAACCCAACATCCCCATAAAACAAAAAATGCGCAGCCGAAGCTACGCATGAAAAA
>CAZDIN010000112.1:0-1153 GCA_964505515.1 uncultured Eubacteriales bacterium
TTGGAAATTCTACTCATAATTTCTACAAAAAGTGTGATACTAATATCACATTAAATTGTAAAAAAGAGGAGATTTATATATGAAAGCAACTGGTATTGTACGCCGTATAGACGACCTCGGTCGTGTCGTTATTCCCAAAGAAATCCGCCGCACTATGCGCATCCGCGAGGGCGATCCGCTGGAGATCTACACCGACGTCAACGGCGAGGTCATCTTCAAAAAGTACTCACCTATCGGTGAGATATCCACTTTCGCGTCGCAATATGCCGAGGTGCTCGTAAAGGCGACCGGCATCCCCGTCGTCATTTGCGACCGCGACCACTGCATCGCGGCTGCAGGCGTATCCAAAAAGGAAGTCCTTGAGCGCCGCGTTTCGCCCGACCTTGAAGAGCTTACCGAATCACGCCGCACCTACACGCGCCGCTCCTCCGACGCCCACGTCATCCATCCTCTTGAGGGTGTCGACCTTGTCGCAGGCGTCGTTGTACCCATCATCGCATCAGGCGACATCTGCGGTTCCTTCCTATTCATCGCTCAGGACAACTACGCCCCCGATGATGCGGATATACGCCTTGCGCAGATCGCCGCAGGCTTCCTCGGCAAACAAATGGAAGAATAATTGAAAAAACACTTGCATTTCTCTATATTGTATGGTAAACTTACCAATGTAAGATGTTTTAAGCAAAGAGTAGGGCGACCTGCTCTTTTCATTTTGTTTGGAGGAATATCATGGCTAAGAAAGCAAACACCGAAGAAGTTGTTCGCGCTATTATTCAGCCTGCCGCAGACGATCTGGGCCTTAAGCTGTGGGACGTCCGCTTTGTCAAGGAAGGCAGCGAGCATTATCTGCGCGTCACCATCGACAAGGAAGGCGGCGTTTTCATTGAGGACTGTGAGAACATGTCCCGCGCGATAGACCCGCTTCTCGACGAGGCTGATCCCATCTCGGTCGCCTATTTTTTGGAGGTATCCTCCCCCGGCCTTGGCCGTCCGCTGACCCGTCCTGAGCATTTTCAGGCAATGATGGGGCAGGAGGTTCGCGTCCACACCATCAGGCCGATCGATAACAAGCGCGACTTTGTCGGCATTCTTTCGGAATACGACGGCGCCGTCACCATCATCAGTGAAAGCAACGCCACTGTGGTCGCCACCA
>CAZDIN010000112.1:1163-3933 GCA_964505515.1 uncultured Eubacteriales bacterium
CGCAGACGGCATTAAGCAACGTTTTGAAAAAGGCGAGATCTCCGCTGTCAAACTCAACGATGACGCGGACCTGTTTTAGCCTGCTGATATTATCATATGAAGGGAACGATCAACAAAATGGATAACATTGAATTTTTTGAAGCTCTGAACATCATGGAACGCGAAAAGGGCGTTCCGGCTGACTATCTTGCCGAAAAGATATCGTCAGCTATCGTCGTCGCCATCAAAAAGGATCATGGCGGACGCGACGTCGTTTTCTGCGACATCGACTGCCGCAACAAGACCTTTAACGCATACGTTCGCAAGAGCGTTGTTGAAGAGGTCGAGGATCCGTTCGCTGAGCTGCTGCTTGAGGATGCACTCCAGATCGACAAGACTGCCGCTGTCGGTGGATATGTTGAAATTCCGCTTGACACTATGCAGGTCGGACGCATCGCTGCTCAGACTGCAAAGCACGTCATCCGTCAGGGTATACGCGATGCTGAGCGCGACCGCACCCGTCTTGAGTTCAAGAACAAGAATCAGGAGCTGGTTTCCGCTAAGATACTGCGCGTTGATCCCGAAACATTGAACGCCGTTGTCGAGATCGCGAATGCCGAGGCTACCCTGCCCCGCAGTGAGCAGCTGCCCGATGAAATCCTGCGCGAAGGTGAAACCGTCAGGATCTTCATTGTTGACGTTCTTGACACCGATAAGGGCCCGAGGGTCCGCATCAGCCGCATCCATTCAGGCTTCGTAAGACGCCTGTTTGAGCAGGAGGTGCCTGAGATATTTGACGGCACCATCGAGATCAAGGCCATCACCCGTGAGGCCGGAAGCCGTACTAAAATGGCTGTTTGGAGCAAGGATCCCAACGTTGACGCTGTCGGCTCCTGCATTGGACAGCGCGGCGCCCGTGTTGCGCGTATTCTTGAGGAGATCGGCAACGAAAAGATCGATATTGTAAAGTACAGTGACGAGCCGGAAGAGTTTATCAAAGAGGCTCTCTCCCCTGCCAAAGTCGTTAAGGTCGAGGTCGACCCCAACGGCAGCAAGAACTGCAAGGTCACCGTTCCCGACGGTCAGCTTTCCCTCGCCATCGGCAACAAGGGACAAAACGTCCGCCTTGCCGCACGTTTGACAGGCTGGAAGATCGACATCCGTCCCGAAAGCGGATTTTACGGAGAATAATTCAATTTTTAAGGAGGGGTTGTTTTGAAAGAGCGCAAGATCCCCATGCGTATGTGTGCCGGATGCGGTGAAAGGGTCGCAAAGGCTGAACTCATGCGCGTTGTGCGAGACACCGAAGGCGGCATTTCACTTGATATGACGGGTAAGAAAAACGGTCGCGGCGCCTATCTTTGCCGCAAAAGCGAATGCCTCAGGCTTGCGCGAAAGTCACGTCGTATCGACCGCGCCCTCGAAACACAGATCCCCGATGCGATATACGATCGCTTGGAGGAGGAATTTAACGCAGATGAAGCGTAGGTTGCTCAGCCTGTTGGGCATGGCTACCCGTGCAGGTAAGCTTTGCCCGGGATCCACGCGCTGCTCCGGCGCTATCAGATCCTCTAAAGCAAATTTAGTTATCGTTTGTCGCGACATGTCCGATAAATCGGTTAAAGAGGTTCGTTTCCTCTGCAACAAGTTTAACGTTCCGCTTGCGGAATCGGACATCACTATAGAGGAGCTTTCGGTCGCTATCGGCTTCAAGGCCGGTGTATGTGCTGTTTGCGACTTAGGGTTCGCCCGAAGTATTGCTTCTCTTATCAACAGTAATGGGAAGGATGATTAAGCTATGATGATCAAGTACAGGGTACATGAGGTCGCTAAGGATTTTGACATCCCGAGCAAAAACATTGTTACCATACTTAAGGACCATTTCGGCGTTGAGAAAAAATCTCAGACCGCGCTTGAGGAGAACGAGCTGAACGTTGTTTTTGACGCGGTGACGCTTGAGCGTCAGGTAGAGAGCTTCGACGCTTACTTTGCCGCAGGCGAGGCGGCTCGCAAGGCGCGCAAGGAGCAGGCCGAAAAGGAAAAGGCTGACCGCGCGGCTGAGCAGGCGCGCATTGCCGCTGAATTTCTGGCAGCGGCAATGGCCGCTCAGACTGCCGAAAAAGCTGAGGATAAGCCTGCAAAGGCTGATACAAAGGCTGCAAGCGCTCCCAAGGCACCTGCCGCTACCGAGGTAAGACGCCCGATCGAAAAGAAAAAGGGTCCGTCCGAGAAGCCTAATCGCGGACCGCAGGAGATCCATCACATCGACACCCGTACCTCCAACGTTGAGCTGGACCGCTACAACGAAAAGTACGAGTCGATCGCGTCCGACCGCGGCATCAACACCGCTACCAGCAATTCTCGTCAGCAGGTCAAGAAGCGTCCTCAGCAGAATTTCAACAAAAAGGGCTCCAAGCACAAGATGACCGAGGAAGAAAAGATGCGTCGTCTGCAGCTTGAGCGCATTAAAAAGACACCTATCAAGATCACTGTCGGCGAAAGCATTACCGTCGGCGACCTTGCCGCAAAGATGAAAAAGACCGCCGCAGAGGTCATCAAGGAGCTTATGAAGCTCGGCGTAATGGCGGCTGTTACTCAGGAGATCGACTTCGACACCGCTGAGATCGTCGCCACCGAAATGGGTGCGCAGGTCGAGCGCGAAGTAGTCGTCACCATCGAAGAGAGGATCATGGACGATACGCAGGATACCGACGAGAACCTTCTGCCCCGCGATCCCGTTGTCGTTGTTATGGGCCACGTTGACCACGGCAAGACCTCCCTGCTCGACGCT
>CAZDIN010000113.1:0-3932 GCA_964505515.1 uncultured Eubacteriales bacterium
AGCTTGACTGCATCATAATAGGTACAGAAGGTGTGCTCGCGTATCCAACCTGCGAGCTTAAGCATCTCCTTAGATAGAACAGGCTCCTCGTCAAGCACCGATATAATAGGCTTGAGCTTTTCATAATCCGTCGTGACATTTCTTTCAAGGATCATTCCCTGCCGCTTGCGGTTTCCACGGCCAAAGGGCACAAGAACTCTGCAACCGGCCTGACCCTTGCTTTCCATATCATAGGGCAATAAATAGTCGAATGGCTTGTCATAATGAAAGACCGTTCGGTCTACCGCTACGCTGACGACCACAGCCGTTTTCATGACAAGCCACCTCCCTTTTTAATTTAGAATCCGAAATTATTCGTCACATTCGGCCGCGAGCTTGTTGATGGCCAGAGTAACAGGCTTCTCAACGATGATCTCGTTTTTCTGCTCAGCTTCCTGAGAAATTTTGCGCGCCTCGTCGGCTACATCGTGTACCAGACGGTAACGGCTGTCGTAGTTTTCGATCAGTTTTCCAATTGCGGGATTAAGCATTTTGTAACACCTCATTGATAGTATTTTTCATATTTTCAGACCGTGACTTAACGGCGCGGATGATGGAACATACATCCTCAACTGCTTCGTTCAGGTCGTCGTTAACAACAACATAATCGTAATCTTTCGCACAGGCGATCTCGCGCAGGGCTTCCTGAAGCCGCTTGTTGACCAGCTCCTCCGAATCGGTGCCGCGTCCGCTGAGGCGTTTGCGCAACACCTCAAAAGAGGGCGGCATGATGAAGATACTCACTGCGTCAGGCATGGTCTTGCGTATCTGCGCCGCGCCGTTGACGTCGATCTCTATAAGGATGTCGCGCCCCTGACTTATCGCATCCTCGACGGGTTTACGGGGTGTTCCGTAGTAGTTTCCGAGGAAAACGTTGTGCTCCAAAAAAGCGTCCTGCGCCAAGAGCGCTTCAAACTCTTCGACGTTAAGAAAACGGTATTTGCCGTCCTCCGCCTCGTTTCCGCGCTTTGCACGGGTCACGCAGGAAATGGAAAACTCCATTTTACCTATACGCTCAAGAGCAAGCTTCATAACCGTGTCCTTGCCGCTTCCCGACGGGCCCGACAGGACGAACGCATTGCCTTTACTCATCCAGCTCTTCCTCCTCGTCGATATCATCCTGTGTTTCGTCGATCCTGTTCGCGACGGTTTCACACTGGAGATAGGTCAGAACAATATGGTCGCTGTCGGTAACTATGACCGCACGCGTGCGGCGGCCGTGTGTGGCATCGATGAGCTTTCCCTTTTCCCTTGCGTCCTGAATGATACGCTTGATGGGGGACGACTCAGGCGACACGATGGCTACAAGGCGCTCAGCCTCAACCATGTTTCCGAAGCCTATGTTGATCAGTTTCATTATTATCCCTCCGCCTACTCGATATTCTGTATCTGCTCGCGTATCTTCTCGATCTCAGATTTGATCGCAACAACGATGTGTGCGATCTCGACGTTCTGCGATTTTGAGCCGATCGTATTGGTCTCTCGGTTCATCTCCTGCACCAAGAAGTCGAGGGAGCGTCCGATGGGGCCCTCCTGCTCAAACATGCTCTGCATCTGCTTGAAATGGCTGCGCAGGCGGACCGTTTCTTCGTCGACGGCGATCTTGTCGGCAAAGATCGCCGTTTCGGTAAGCAGACGCTGTTCGTCTACCTGCTTGTCGCCGAGCAGGTCGCGCATCTTATCTTCCAGACGGGCGCGGTATGCGGCAACCGTTTCAGGCGAGCGCGCCTCAACAAGCGCGACCTTTTCGAGTATGCTTTCCGCCTTAGAAAGCACGTCTTCCTTAAGCTTCTCGCCCTCGCGAGCACGCATTTCGAGAAACTCGTCTATCGCGCGATTTGCCGTATCCTTCAGCACTTCCCACACCGCTTCCTCATCGACCGCATCGCGACTGATGATAAGCAGATCGGGAAAGCGAGAGAGGGCAAGAGCATTTGTGTTGCTGTCCAGCTCGTAGGTTTCGCCGATTTCCTTAATTGCATTAAGGTATCCGCGTGCAAGCGAATGGTTGACCTCGACCTTTACGTCACCTGTATCGCGGTTGACGGTGCTGATAAACATTTCGACCTTGCCTCGATTGACACGCGACTGGCAAAGCTTTTTAAGATTATCCTCTGCAAAAGCGAAGGCTCTCGGCATACGCGCCGAAAACTCAAAAAATTTATGATTCACCGAACGGATCTCGACCGTCAGATCAAATGCCTCCGTAGACCTTTCAGCCCGACCGTAGCCGGTCATACTCATGGTCATGCTACCACTCCCTTTTACACTATAAATATCGGTTGCGATATTTTATCAGTTTATTCTACCAAAAAAGAACACCTCTTGTCAACCTTAATGCTTGATTATTTCCCGTTAAGGCGCTATAATATTCCCATAATCACACGGAGAGGAACTTAACATCTATGAAACTTGGTATCGTAGGACTGCCCAACGTCGGCAAGTCTACTCTTTTCAACGCTATCACAAACGCCGGCGCACAGTCGGCAAACTACCCTTTTTGCACCATTGAGCCCAACGTTGGCATGGTTTCGGTTCCCGACGAGCGCCTTGATAGGCTCGCCGAAATGTATCAGCCCGACAAGTTTACGCCTGCTACCATCGAGTTTGTCGATATCGCAGGGCTTGTAAAGGGCGCATCCAAGGGCGAGGGTCTTGGCAACAAGTTTTTGTCACACATCCGCGAGGTCGATGCTATCGTTCACGTCGTTCGCTGCTTTGAGAGTGACGACATCATTCACGTTGAAGGCTCGGTCGACCCCCTGCGCGATATCGAGGTCATCAACCTTGAGTTGATACTAAGCGATATTGAAATGGTCCAACGCCGTTACGACAAGGCATGCAAGCTCCTCAAGGGAGATAGATCTCTTCAGGAGGAGGTCGATTTTCTCAAGGCTCTGATGGCACATCTTGAGGACGGCAAGCCCGCCCGTTCGATCGAGACCAACGACAATACCGCTCAGGTTCTTGCCACTACTGCCCTGCTTTCCTCAAAGCCCGTTATCTACGCATGCAACATGGGTGAGGACGATTTCATCAACGGCATCGACACAAACACTCGTTATCAGGCAGTGCGCCGACTTGCCGCTCAGGAGCATGCTGAGTGCCTGCCCATCTGCGCTGAGCTTGAGGCACAGATAGCCGACATGGACGAGGAGGGCAAGGCGATGTTCCTCAGCGAGCTGGGGCTTGAAAGCTCAGGCCTTGACCGCCTTATCCGCACCTGCTATTCCCTTCTGGGACTTATCTCATACCTCACCGCAGGCAAGCCTGAGGTGCGCGCATGGACCATAGTCAACGGCACAAAGGCTCCGCAGGCGGCAGGCAAGATCCACTCCGACTTTGAGCGCGGCTTCATTCGTGCCGAAGTGGTGGCTTACGACGACCTTATGGCATGCGGAAGCATGAACGCCGCCAAGGAAAAGGGGCTCGTACGCAGTGAAGGAAAAGAATACGTCATGAAGGACGGCGACATCGTGTTGTTCCGCTTCAACGTTTAAGGGTTAAAGGAGGACGTGTAATGAAAAAGCATCTTGCGACATTTCTTTACGCCGTTGCAGCAGGCTTTTGCATCGGTATCGGCGGTTGCGTCTATCTTGCTCTGTTGAACCTTTCAAAGCCGCTCGGTGCATTCCTTTTCACCGTCGGCCTCTTCACCATTTGCTCCTTCGGGTTCAACCTTTTCACCGGTAAGGTGTGCTACCTTTTCGACAACAAGCCGTCATATCTGCTGACCCTGCTCATCATATGGGCAGGAAACTTCGTCGGTGCAGGCTCAATGGGCTATCTTATCAGCCTGACCCGTCTTGGCGAGGGCTTTACCGCCGCCGCGCAATCACTGTGTATTGCCAAGACCAATGACAGCCTTCTGAGCCTATTCATTCTCGGTGCTG
>CAZDIN010000114.1:0-3926 GCA_964505515.1 uncultured Eubacteriales bacterium
GGCGCACTCTTGCCGTAGCAGCGGGCGCCGCTGCCGCACTGGCCGTTCTCCGCCGCATACTTGCGCTTATAACGGAAATCCGCAAGGGTAGACAGGTTATCGTCGACCAGCAGGACGATGTCGCCGCCCTTACCGCCGTCACCGCCGTCGGGACCGCCCGACGCGATGTATTTCTCGCGGCGGAAGGAAACAGCTCCGTGACCTCCGTCACCTGCTTTTATTCGGATGTTCGCGGTATCAACGAACATATAAATTCCTCCAATCGAATAACAGAACAAAAAATCTCGGGCAGAAGTTTGCCCGAGATCTTGCTTTTGGAACGATTACTGCTCGACTGCGTAGACGCTGACCTTTTTACGGTCGCGACCAAGACGCTCGAACTTAACCTTGCCATCGATCATAGCAAAGAGAGTATCGTCGGAACCCTTACCGACGTTCTCACCCGGATGGATGTGAGTACCGCGCTGGCGAACGAGGATGTTACCTGCGAGGACGAACTGACCGTCGCCTCTCTTTACACCAAGACGCTTGGACTCGGAGTCACGACCGTTCTTGGTCGAACCCATACCTTTTTTATGAGCGAAAAGCTGAATATTGATCTTAAGCATCGTGTTGCACCTCCGTTTTAATAACGATATAATTGTGGTACTGCTCCGCCAACTGTGACAGATGAAGCTGCAGTCCTCGTAAAAGATCCTGCTCACGAGGGTCATCTCCCTTTACTCTAAGGGAAAACGCCCCGTCTGAAACCTGAATCTCCGCATCTGCGCCGACCACATCGGTCAGGGTGTTGGCCGCCATATAAACGGCACTTGACACCGCCGAACAGACGATGCGCGCCTCGACAGAGCCGGAGTCATCGGTGTGACCGCTGACCTTGAAGCCCGTCAGCCGACCGTCACGCCGGAAAAAAACAGCACCGGTCATTCCGATCAGAGCTCGATGGCGCTGATCTGCACCTTTGTGTAAGGCTGTCTGTGGCCGAGGCAGCGCTTAGAGCCCTTTCTGCGACGGTAGGTGAAGACACGGATCTTCTTGCCCTTACCCTGCTTGAGCACATCGGCAACGACCTTCGCACCGTCGACGTAGGGAGCGCCGGCCTTAAGACCGTCCTCGCCGCCGACCGCGATAACCTTATCAAAGGTAACGGTGGTTTCCACTTCGGCGTCGAGCTTTTCGATGTAGATAACGTCACCGTTCTCTACCTTATACTGCTTTCCGCCGGTTTCGATAATAGCGTACATTTACATTGGCACCTGCCTTATTATAGACTCGCTACGCTTGGGCGGGGAATATCCCACTTGACAACAGCCCAGAATATGCGGCTTTAGCATTGTACCACACACCGATTGTTTTGTCAAGGGTTTTGTTTATATGCATTTTTCAGGAAAAACCGACACATTTTCTTCACAAATTTAACAAATCGTTCACTAAATATGGTATGATATATCATAAAGAGAGGTCATAATCAAAATGAAGGAGTGGTGTCAATGGAAAGCAAGGATAAGGTTCGCGTGCTGGTCGCCGACGATGAGCCGCGCCTGCGTGAGCTTGTGCGCGATCTTCTGGAGCGCGACGGCTACGAGGTGCTTGAGGCTGCTGACGGCGAAGAGGCAGTAAACGCTGTAAAAAACAATCCCGACATCGCGGTCGTCATTCTTGACGTTATGATGCCCGAAACGGACGGCTGGGAGGCATGCCGCCGCATACGCGAGTTCTCGAACCTGCCCGTGTTGATGCTTACGGCGCGCGCAGAGGAGTTCGATCAGCTCATGGGCTTCGAGTCAGGCGCCGATGACTATGTCACCAAGCCCTTTTCAACTCAGGTGCTGCTCAAACGTGTTGCGGCTCTGCTTAAAAGAAGCGGTACCACCCGCGCCGTCAACCGTAAGCGAGGGCTTTTCGTCGACGCGAACGCATACGTTGCATACCTCGACGGACAGCCGTTGGAGCTTACCGTCAAGGAGTTTGAGCTGCTGAGGATATTAAGCGCGAGCGCAGGCCGCGTCTTTACACGCAGTCAGCTGCTTGACGCTGTATGGAATTATGACTATGAAGGGGATGTGCGGACCGTAGACTCCCACGTTGCAAGACTTCGCACTAAGATGGGCGAGTACGGAAACGCCCATCTCAAGACCGTCTACGGAATCGGCTACAAGCTTGTGCCATGAGAAAGCGTATCAACAAAAAAAGCTGGAGGCGGCTGTTTTTATATCTTGCAGTGACAAGCCTGCTCTTCACGACGATCATCGCTGCCGCCAACGGCAGTCTCTTCACGCGGTTTTTCATCATATACGAAAAAGGGCTTTTGCGCTCCTGCGCCGACACAGCGGGCAAAATGGATCTGACCGACCGTGATGAAGCGACCCGGCTTCTTCGCGAGATCGAGGACGAGCACAGCGTACAGATCAACCTTTACCAAGACGGCAGGCTGATCTACTCCACCCTGAGCCAATCCATTCAATCGCGGCCCGGCCTTGACGGATTCGATCTTCTGGTGGGGTCGGACAGCTCGGTTGAGATAACCGACAAGGAGATCGACCGATTCGGCGGAGTGTTTTACGAGGCGAAGTCGACAACGGGAACCGAATACACCATATATTCGCGCGACTATTCGGGCCGCACCGTCGAGGTCATGATAAAAAACAGCATCATCCACACAAGCGCCGCCTTTGCGATGCGGTTTATCATGTCGGTCATGTTTGCGGTGCTCATTCTGATGCTGATAGTGAGCGTGTGGCTGTCGATGCGGTTTACGCGCCCGATAACCCAGATGAACCAGGCGGCCCAGCGCATGACCCAGCTGGATTTCAGCTCGAAGGTCGAGGTCGATTCTGACGACGAGCTGGGCGAGCTTGCACAGTCGCTGAACACCCTTTCGGATAGCCTTCATTCTGCCCTTCAGCAGCTGCAGGAGAAAAATGAGCGGCTCGAAAACGAGATCGAGGCGGAAAGACGCCTTGACGAGATGCGCAAGGGCTTCGTGGACAACGTGTCCCACGAGCTGAAGACCCCTCTTGCAATAATCCAAGGGTATGCCGAAGGGCTTGTCGACGGGGTCGCCGACGACGAGGAGAGGCGCCGCCACTACAGCGAGGTCATCAAGGACGAGAGTGAACGCATGCACAAGCTGGTCATCCGTCTGCTTGAGCTTTCGCGGTACGAGAGCGGCTTCGGTCTGAACAAAGAGGAGTTCGATCTGTCGGCGTCGGTGCTGAATATAATCGACGTCAACTCGGACGCGCTTGAAAAGAAAAACGTTGACTTGGATATGGACCTCGCCGAGCGTCAACTCGTTTTCGGTGATCCGCTCATGCTTGAGCAGGTCATCCAAAACTACGTCAGCAACGCCATCAGCCACGTCGACGAGGGCGGCAGGATCAGGGTCTACACCGAGCCGTACAACGATGATCTGCGGCTTTGTGTCTATAACTCAGGCTCGCAGGTCGATTATGACGACATGGAAAACGTGTGGCAGAGCTTTTACCGCGCCGACAAGTCCCACAACCGCGCGCAAGGGCGCTTTGGGTTGGGTCTGTCCATCGTTAAGGCGATAATGGTCGCCCACGGAACCGATTTCGGCGTCTTTAACACCGCCGACGGCGTTGTGTTTTGGATGGAACTCAGGCGTTAGCCTGTTTATCCGCGCAGGCGTTAGCCTGTTTGTCCGCGTTTTTGAAGTTAGAGATTAACAAAATTGTATATCTCGCGCGCGAAGCGCGATGGTTGTTTTTGCCTTTGGCGCAGCAGAAAACACGCGCGAGGAAACACAATAATAATTGCGTGC
This sequence comes from uncultured Eubacteriales bacterium, assembly GCA_964505515.1. GTDB lineage: Bacteria > Bacillota > Clostridia > Oscillospirales > Acutalibacteraceae > RGIG2206. The sequence goes on from CAZDIN010000114.1 coordinate 3,788, forward strand.
CCCCTTCATCCCATCGGTGAAGCATATCTGCCGATGGGATGAAGGGTTTTTGTCTGGCAACAAAAGGAGTTTGCGTTTTTTGTAAAGGCTCGCCCTTAGGGAGAGCTCCCGACGCAGTCGGGTGAGAGGGTCTTTTCGA
>CAZDIN010000115.1:0-3924 GCA_964505515.1 uncultured Eubacteriales bacterium
ATTTTAACGTTCTACGATGGAGGTGGCACGATGGACAGCTATCAACATTCTGTTACACTTGACCAAAAAAAGTGTAAGGGCTGTACGCTGTGTGTCAAGCACTGCCCCACCGAGGCTATCCGTATTCGCGACGGCCACGCCGTGATCAACTCCGACCGCTGCATCGACTGCGGTGAGTGCATTCGGATATGTCCTCACAAAGCGAAAAAGGCCAGCTATTCCAAGCTGGACAAGATCAACGATTACAAATGGAAGATCGCCCTTCCTGCTCCCACCGTCTACGGACAGTTTGACGGGCTTGATGATGTCGATTTTGTGTTGCAGGGATTGTATGACATCGGATTTGACGATGTATACGAGGTGTCGCAGGCGGCGGAGCTTGTTTCCGCCTACACAAGACGCTACCTACATATCGACGGCATCCCCCACCCCGTCATAAGCTCTGCTTGTCCCGTAGTTATAAGGCTTATCGCTTTAAGATTTCCGTCGCTTATCGGCAACATCATTCCGATGCTGCCCCCTATGGAGATCGCGGCGACCCTTGCGCGTGAGCGGGCTAAAAAGAATCATCCTGAGCTTAAGGATGAGGATATCGGCGTTTGTTTCATTTCTCCCTGTCCTGCTAAAGTCAGTTATGTCAAAAACGGATTCGGCAACTACAAGAGCGCTGTTAACATGGTCGTTTCCATCAAGGATGTCTACTTCAAGCTCATTGATGTTATGAACCGTGACAAGACTCCGCGTTCCCTTACCCAATCGGGCATGATCGGAATCAGCTGGGCAGAATCAGGCGGCGAATCGTCAGCGATATTCAACAATCGCTACCTTGCCGCCGACGGTATCGAGAATGTCATTCGAGTGCTTGACAAGATCGAGACCGGCAGTTTCCCGTCCTTAGACTTCATCGAGCTTAACGCCTGCCCCGGCGGCTGCGTCGGCGGTGTGATGACAGTAGAGAATCCCTTTATTGCCAAGGCACGTCTGCAGACCCTCAGGCGCTACCTGCCGGTGTCGCAGAACTTTATCAAGGACGGCGCTGACAATTCAATTCCGGATCTGTACTTCTTTAACGAGGTCCCCACCTACCACCCGATCTCAAGATTGAGTGATAACATGGCTGAATCGATGCGGATGCTGGCTGAGATCCAGAGTCTGCGCGACGAGCTGCCGGGTATCGATTGCGGTTCCTGCGGCGCGCCGACCTGCCGTGCGTTTGCCGAGGACATCGTTAAGGGATTGGCGGATCCCAACGACTGTGTGATCAGGTTTAAGTCTGCGATCAAAGACTACATAGACAGTAAGGCGGAGTCTAAATGACAGTAGGAGAACTTCGGGACTTGATGTCCCTGACCGAGATAACGGTCACCGACCCTCAGCGTGAGATCAGCGGAGTTTACTGCGGCGATCTGCTCAGTTGGGTCATGGGTCGTGCTAAATGCGACGATCTTTGGATCACTATAATGTCCAACATTAACGTGGTCGCCGTCGCCTCCCTCGCCGATGTTTCGTGCGTGATCCTTGCAGAGGGCACTGCTCTTGAGCAGGAGGTCATCACCACGGCTAAAAGCAAGGGTGTAAACATCCTTTGTTCTCAGCTGCCAATATACGAAACGGCGGTTGCCGTTTCCCGTTTGATATCTGATGAATAGGTATTACTACGACCTGCACATTCACTCCTGCCTGTCACCCTGCGGGGACAATGACATGACTCCCTACAACATCGCCAATATGGCGGCTCTCGCAGGATTAAACATTGTCGCACTGACCGATCATAACACGGCAAAAAACTGTCCTGCTTTCTTCAAGGCAGCGCGTGCCGCAGGGATCATCCCCGTTGCCGGCATGGAGCTTACGACATGCGAAGAAATACACCTTGTATGTCTGTTTGAGCGGCTTGAGGACGCGATGCTCTTTGATTCTGAGATCGGCAAGCACCTCTCAAGGATCCCAAACAACACCGAGATATTCGGCGAGCAGATCATTATGGATGAAGGTGACGAGATCATAGGCTACGAGCCTAATCTTCTTCCCCCTGCGACCGACCTTTCGCTCGACGACGCTGTTAAGCTTGTCAAAAAATTCGATGGGGTTTGTCATCCTGCTCACATAGACCGCGAATCGAACGGCATTATCGCCATGCTCGGTACCCTTCCCGAAACGCCTTCTTTTTTAAGGGTCGAGTTTAATGACCCCAACAACATTGAGCATTACAAGACGCTTTATCCTATGATAGAGCAGATGCAGATAATATCCTGCTCAGATGCTCATTATCTGTGGGATATTCGGGATAAGGAAGCCTACTTTGAGCTTGACGACGAGCCGTACAGCAGTGAACTGGTGCGCAAGCGCCTGTTTGAAAGGTTAAGAGGCTGAGCCATGAAGGAATTATCGCTTAACATACTCGACATAACCGGAAACTCCGTTAAAGCCGGCGCAAAGGATATTCATATCACCATCCATGAGACCGATGACCTTTTTACGCTGACGATCGAGGATAACGGTTGCGGAATGAGTGAAGAGATGGTTCTCTCGGTCACCGACCCCTTCTGCACAACGCGGACTACACGCAAGGTTGGGCTTGGTATTCCCCTTCTGAAGCTCGCCGCAGAACAGACCGGCGGTAGTATCTCTATAGTATCCCGCCAAAAAGAGTTGTTTCCCGATCAACACGGAACCTGCGTTAACGCCGAGTTTTATAAAAATCACATTGATTTTACTCCCCTCGGTGATATCGTTTCTACCTTGACCACGCTGATCCAAGGGTCTCCTGAGATAGATTTTTACTTCCTGCACACACGGGATGACAGATCTGTTTCACTCAATACCCCTGAGCTTCGCGCGGTGCTCGGAGAGGATGTTCCTCTCAACTGTTTCGAGGTTATTCAATGGATCACTGATAATCTGCATGAGCAATACGGTGATCAAATTTAATAAACAATTTAATGGAAAGGATAGATTGCAATGAAATCATTAGCAGAACTCGCAGCCATTAGAGATAAGATGAAGGATAAGGTCATCCTTCGCGAAGGCACCAATGATCTGCGTGTTGTCGTCGGTATGGCTACCTGCGGTATCGCCGCCGGCGCAAGACCTGTATTGAACGCTTTTGTTGAGGGCGTCAACAATGCCGGCCTGAACGACAAGGTCACTGTTACCCAAACCGGTTGCATCGGCATCTGCCAGTTCGAGCCTGTTGTCGAGATCTTTGAGGCAGGTAAAGAAAAGGTCACTTATGTAAAAATGAGTGCCGAGAAGGCAGAGCGTGTCATCAATGAGCATCTCAAGGGTGGCAATATCGTTGCTGAATACACCATCAATAACAACAAATAAGGAGTGACAAATAGTATGATTCGTTCACACGTACTTATTTGCGGCGGTACCGGTTGTACCTCTTCCGGCAGCAAGGTCGTACAGGATGCCTTTGCTAAAGAACTCGCCGCAAACGGTCTGGAAAACGAAGTTAAGATCGTTCAAACCGGTTGTTTCGGTCTGTGCGCTCTCGGTCCGGTCGTTATTATTCATCCTGAAGGCACCTTCTACAGCCGCGTAACTGCTGAGGATGTTGCTGAGATCGTTGAAGAGCATCTGCTCAAGGGCCGTATCGTTAAAAGACTTGAGTATAAGGATACCGGTGACGTCGAGCTTGATACCGAAAACGTATCTTTGAATGACACCGCATTCTATAGGTCCCAGAAGCGCGTTGCGCTTCGCAACTGCGGTGTTATCAACCCCGAGGTCATTGACGAGTACATCGCCATGGACGGCTATGCAGCTCTTGGCAAGGTACTGACCGAGATGACTCCTCAAGAGGTCATCGACGTTATCCTTGCTTCCGGTCTTCGCGGACGCGGCGGCGCAGGCTTCCCCACCGGTAGAAAGTGGGCTTTCGCTGCTGCTAACGACGCCGATCAGAAGTTTGTTTGC
>CAZDIN010000116.1:0-219 GCA_964505515.1 uncultured Eubacteriales bacterium
CATCCGGCGCCATAGCTTTCATATCCGATAATTCTTTACCCTTTTGACCGACGGTAAGCGAGCCGTAGGGGTAAACGGCAATCTTCGCATCTCGTTCAATAACATCAGTCTGAACCTTCAGATTTTCAGCGTTATCGGGAACAGGATCGAGGTTAGGCATTGTGCATACCGCGGTATATCCCCCGCGCGCCGCAGCCGACGATCCAGAAAGTATAGTTT
>CAZDIN010000116.1:229-3895 GCA_964505515.1 uncultured Eubacteriales bacterium
GAAAATGCACATGCACATCGCAAAAACCGGGAAAAATAATATAGTCAGAAGAGGCACCGACCCCGATAAAATCGGAAATCTCAACGGATCCCGATACCGAGGGAGAATACTGAGGATAAGTTTTTAGTTTGAATATTGAAACAGTTTTATTCGCCATAACTACCCTATCCCTTCTATATACAAAACAACCATTATCGACTGTCATTCAGTCAACAGTTCTCTAACCTAAGTAAGTTTATCACAGGTTGTTATCTTTGTCAACGGATCGGATAAGAAAATTTTAAGATCAAACTGTTGAAAATTTTAGTTAATTTAATGAAATCGCACTACATATTGTACTATAAACACAAATCAGAACTTCTTTGACATCAAAGCCTGTTCGGTATCGTCAATTGCCTGCAAAGCTTCTTCATCAAGGCTATACGCTATATAATAGTAAAGCGAGTCGATCAACGCGAGCTGAGAAATACGCGAGTTGAGGGCAAGAATACTGTACTGGGTTTCATCGGAGGCGGTATTCAACACGATATCACTCTGCTTGGTTATCGGCGAACGGCCTTTGTTTGTGATCGATATGGTCGTAGCTCCCTTTTGGCGCGCTATCTGTAACGCCTCAACAATGTCACGCGATGAGCCGGAATGCGATATACCGATCGCGACATCCTCTTGGCACAGATGTGACGCTGATATCGATTGCATGTGGTTGTCTGAATAGGCTACTGCGTTAATGCCTGCGCGCATGAATTTATGCTGTGCGTCCAAAGCTATCGACGCAGAATTTCCAAGTCCAAACAGCACGACCTTTTTAGCAGACAGTATTGCCTGAGCCGCCATGGCAAGCTGTTCAGACTTTAATACCTTCTTCGTCATCTCAAGGCTACAATATATGTCTTCTATTACCTTTTCAAACACCTCAAAAGGAGTATCGTCACCTGTGATAGAGCCGCTGATACGCTTTTGGCCCTCTTCCATAGCAAGAGCGATCTTGAGCCCCTGATAGCCGTCAAGACCGAGCCTACGGGCAAAACGCACTATCGTCGCCTCTCCGCAGGAGCATTCGGCCGCCAACTCGGTAATCGACATGGAAAACATTTTTTGATGATTTTCAGTGATCCAATCAGCTATCCTTTTTTCAGCCCGTCCCATGTCATCGTAGGCAACTTTTATAGAAATCAGAACGTTGTTCATTTATCCACCTCAAATGGAGAAAATTTTCATTTTCAATTCTACTATACCCATCGAAAATTGTCAAGCAGTGAAAATTATTTTTAGAAATATGTGAAAAAGACTTGCTTTTTTATACCGTTAGTTATATACTATATGTAGTTGTGGGCTTCTGTGCTGTTTTTAGGTGCTCACTAAACAAACCAAACGAAGGAAAGTGAGATCGTAATGCTTGATTACAAAGTAAAAATCGGATTAGTCCCGATGCGACGCAATACGACCGACCGTCCTCGCGGTACCTTCTTAACCTGGTACTCTGCCGAGCAACGCGGCCACCGTTTCGTCGAGTACATCGAAAGCAATTTCTCATCGGATAAGGTCACCTTTGTTGATACCAAGGGTATCGGCATCGAAGATCTTATGTTCGACGATGAGTCTGCCGCTCAGGTCATTGAACGCTTCAAGACGGAGAAGGTTGATGCTGTTATGTTCATCAACTGTAACTTCGGTAACGAAGAAGCTGCTGCAGATGTAGCCAAGGCCCTCGGCAAGCCCGTTTTGTTGTGGGCTCCTCTGGATGATGAGTATTATGTCGACGGTATGCGTCCGACCGATTCTCAGTGCGGTCTGTTCGGTGTCTCTCGCCAGATGCAGCGCTATCACATTCCTTTTTCTCATCTGCCCTGTTGCCGTGTTGAAGAGCCTGAATTCAAGGAAGGCTTTGAGTCCTTTGTCCGTGTAGCCTGCATGGTCAAGAATTTCTCAGGTATGCGCATCGGTCAGGTCGGCGCTCGACCTGCTCCCTTCTATTCGGTTATCTGGAATGAAGGCGAGTTGATGGAAAAGTTCGGTATCAGGATCATCCCCATCAACTTCGCAATCATCGAGCAGCGAATGAAGGCTGCTATGGAAAAGAAGGATGAAATTGCCGAGTACATAAATTACTTCACCACCAATTTCAAGATGGATGATCTTACCCCTCAGTACCTTGAGCGTATGGCAGCTCTCACTATTATGTATAAGGGTCTGTTTGAGGAGTTTAAGCTTGATGTCATCTCCGCAGAGTGCTGGACCGCTACTCCCGTTATGTTCGACGGACTTGCCCCCTGCGCTGTTTACGGATTGCTTAACGACATGGGCTACATGGTATCCTGCGAAAGTGACATGCACTGTGCTATGACAATGGCCCTTCTCAAGTGTGCTACTCTTGGAGAGGGCAAGCCGCTGTTCGGTGAATTTACCGTTCGTCATCCCGAGAACAAGAACGCCGAGCTTCTTTGGCACTGCGGTCCCTTCCCGCTATCTCAGAAGGCTGAGGGCACCGAGGCACGCCTTGTCAACCAGCGCATCTGGTTGCGCGGCAAGGACGGCACCTATACCGTTGCCCGCATGGATCAGGAAAGCGGCAACTACATGATGCTTTCTATGCTCTGCAACACCGTTCCCGGCCCACAGACTCACGGTACATATATCTGGGGTGAATTCAAGAACCTTCAGGCTGTCGAAGACCGACTTCTTGACGGACCCTACATCCATCACTTTGTCGAGATGGAAGGCGACTATACTAAAGAACTGCGTGAGTTCTGCAAGTACTTCCCCGCCCTTTCAACCGATACTGCTCTCGACTAATCAATTGTTGTCAATGCGAGAAATCGCTTATAAACTCATATTAAGAAAGGAAGATTGACAAATGAACGATTTTCTCATGCTCAATGTTTTGACAGAACTGGAAGACGCTGTCGGCAGAGAGAATGTCTCTACCAACACCGTTGACAAAATCACCCACTCTGTCGACTATTTCTGGCTTTCCAGAATGTGGGCAGACCGCGGACGCAGAATGCCGGAGGCTGACATCGTTGTTTCTCCTGCAAACGCTGTTGAAACCAGCAAGGTCATCAAGATTGCTAACTACTACAAGATCCCCGTAACCACCTGGGGTGGCGGCGGCGGAACTCAGGGCGGTGCTATTCCGGTTGCCGGCGGTATCGTTCTGAACACTAAGCGTATGGATAAGATCTACGAGATCAACGAGCAGGGCATGTACATAGAGTGCGGCTGCGGTGCTATCTACAAGCACATCGAGTGGGCTGCAAACGAGCGTGGATATGCTACCATGCACTATCCTTCTTCTCTGACCTGCTCCACCGTCGGCGGCTTCCTTGCTCACCGTGGTATCGGTGTTGTTTCCACCAAGTACGGCAAGATCGACGACATGGTTCTTTCCATGGAGATCGTATTGCCCAACGGCGACATCATCAACACCTCCTCCGCTCCTAAGCACGCTGCCGGCCCCGACCTGAACCAGATCTTCATCGGTTCGGAGGGCACCCTCGGTGTTATCACCAAGGCTCAGATCCGTATCTATGAGCAGCCTGAAGAACGCCGTTTCCGTGGCTTCCTGTTCCACAACATGACCGACGCCTTCAACGCAGGCCGCGAGCTTCTCTTGAAGTTCAAGCCCTCTGTCATGCGTCTTTATGACGAGGCTGAGACCGCTTCTCT
>CAZDIN010000117.1:0-3890 GCA_964505515.1 uncultured Eubacteriales bacterium
GCCGCTCTGCTTTTGATACTGACCTTTGGCGGCAACGTCATACCCTTCGGTCAGCCCGTATTCTTTACTATTGTAACCGTTCTGCTCGGAATAGGTGCGTTGGTAAATCTCAGTCTGTTTTCGTCGGTCGTGTCCTTGTTCAAAGGAAGATGCGACGCTGATTTTGCACCGATGCTTGCACTTGTTGCCGCTATCGCACAATCGGTCGTTGCGGGACTTACAGGCGCTGACGGACTTAGTGCGACCTCTGTCATCGCATCTGCCGTTATGACGACCCTTGCTTTCAACTGCTTTGGCAAGCTGTATACAGTAAAGCGCATTTTACTCAACTTCGATGTTGTTGCTAACGAGGAGACCAAGATTGCGGTTCAGCTCGTAGGCTCTCCTATGTCTGCTACCTTTGCCGATCCGTCAAGGGTAGGCGAGTCGCTCGTTTGCGGACGCCACCGCGCGATCGACCTTAAGAATTTCATCGGTTATTCTCTTTCCGCCGATCCGTATGAAAGAATGACCTTCCGCTTTATGATAATCTCGCTTGCCGCGTCGGTGGTAGCGGTTGGTCTGTCCTTGTTTGTGAATCAAGGCACTGCTGCACAGGCGGTTACGGCCTTTGCTACAGTTGCGGCGATCTGCGCTCCCTTTTCGTCACTTATCTCAACGGGCAGAAATCTTTTCCGTACCTGCCGTCGCCTTCGCAACGAGGGTGCGATGCTGACCGGCTATCAGGCTGCAGAGGATCTTAGCGAAGCGAATGTCGTTGCGTTTTCTGCTGACGAGTTGTTCTATGACGAATGTGTCAGCCTCTACAACTTCAAAACCTTCCACGATTTCCCGATCGACGCCGCTATCATCACTGCGGCCGCTTTGACAAGAGCAGGGAACAGCCCTCTCGCAGGCATGTTTAACCAAATAGTTGCTACCAATTCGGGCAGGCTGCCCTCTGTCGATACTGTTATATATGAGGAACGCATGGGGCTGACCGGTTGGGTCAACGACCGCAAGACCCTGCTCGGAAATCGAATGATCCTTGAATCGCATAACATCGAAACGCCGCCCATTTCCCTCGATAAGAAGATCGTCGGCTCCGGCAAATTCCCGGTCTACCTTGCTGTTGATGATAGGCTTGTCGCTATCTTTATAGTCGGTTACACTGCAAAACGCTCTCTGCTTCACCGCATTCGCCGCCTCATCAACACGGGCGTGACCCTGCTCATTGATACAGCCGACCCGAATGTTACCGAGCCTATGATTGCTGACGCTTACGGAATTCCGCGTGACGCCGTTGTGGTAATGTCTGCCGATTCTGCTCGTCGCTATCGCGAACACTACTCGCCGTCCGAAACTGAGCAGGCGAGGCTTACCTCGACCTCAATCGAGGGCTACATCGATGGATATCTTGCCTCATATAACCTGCGACAAAGCGCATCCTTCTCTGCGATCGTAACTACAATTATGATCTGCATCGGTTTGACGCTCGCATTGGTCATGCCGTTGGTGGGCTTGGGCGATTTCATAAATGTGGCGTCTGTTCTTGCGTTACATACTATCAACTACCTGTTTCTGTTTGTCGCCAACTTGTTTTACCGTTTCTGATAAAATGACAAAATATACCAAAAACTGTTGACAAACACCACAATATAAAGTATAATACCCTCAGTAAATGTAAATATTTGACATTTGGAGGAGATTTTGCATGAAAGCAACAGGAATCGTCAGACCGCTTGATTCAATGGGACGTGTTGTAATTCCGAAGGAGATTCGTCGCGTACTGCATATTGAAAGAAATGATTCTCTTGAGGTGTTCACCGAGGGTGATACCATCGTGCTGAAGAAGTATGAGCCTTGCTGTGTTTTTTGCAGTAATGCCGAGGACGTTTCGGAATTCAAGGGTCACATCGTGTGCCACAGTTGCATGAGTGAGATGACTCGATTGACGTCAGAAGCTGAGTAGTCAAAAAGGCTCTGTATTTTATCGGCGTAACCGTTGTTTTGTGTCAAGTTTTGAATTATAACTTGACATTGTGTAGAAATAGTGCTAATATACTAACCAAATTCATATAAAGCTAAATGAAGTCGGCAGGAAATTAGGCGTTTGCCTTTCCAAAGGGGTAACACTCTCAGGTCCCGTGTCCAACGGGGAGGACTGTCGGCGGATAGCGTATCTGGAGAAGCTCGCCGTGTGCGAGTGCCGAAGGTGCAAGGCGATTTTCGCTCAATCTCTCAGGCAAAAGGACAGATAGTTCAGTTGCGTTTTCGCGACGCTTTTTGTCGTGTACTGATATTGGGAGCATTGCCGTTCGGTGATGCTCTTATTTTTGTTTAATATTTCTTGGAGGTAGATAAAATTGGAAAGATTTTTTGACTATGTGGCCAAGTACAATGACGTTATCAACACGTTTGTATGGACCACCATCGGACTTGTGCTCTTGCTTGGTACCGGCGTTCTGACGACTGTTCTAACCAAGTTCTTTCAGGTCACGCGCATCGGACATTGGATGAAGCAAACCCTCGGAAGCCTCTTTTCAAGGGGAAGCCATACGAAAGACGAAGGTTCTATTTCACCGTTTCAGGCGCTTTGCACCGCCCTTGCTGCGACTATTGGCGTAGGCAACATCGCCGGTGTTGCCGCCGCTATCTGCTCAGGCGGCCCTGGAGCAGTCTTCTGGATGTGGGTAGCAGCCTTCTTTGGCATGATGACCAACTATTCTGAAAACGTCCTCGGTATCTACTACCGCCGTCGCAACGATAATGGCGAATGGTCCGGTGGAGCGATGTACTATCTTAAGGACGGTTTAGGCTCTAAGCCTTATACCAAGTGGATCGGCAGAGTTCTTGCAATTCTGTTCAGTTGCTTTACCTTGCTTGCTTCCTTCGGTATCGGAAGCATGGGACAGGTCAACAAGATAGTCGTTAATATCGAGTCAGCCTTTGATATTAAGGCACTTTCAGACATTGAACTTTATAGCGGCGTTTCACTCTATTCTGTAATAATCGGTGCAGTGCTTGTTATTATTACAACTCTGATAGTTTTCGGAGGACTCAAGCGTATTGCAGCCTTTGCTGAACGCATCGTACCTTTTATGGTCATCCTTTTCATCGCCGGAAGTCTGGTCGTTATCGGTGTTAACTATGTGAATATAATTCCTGCGTTAAAAGCTATCTTCGTTACTGCGTTTAAGCCCGAATCCATCGCCGGCGGTGCTGTCGGTATTACGGTTAAGGCTGCTATGGTATCCGGATTTAAGCGCGGCGTTTTCTCAAACGAAGCAGGCCTCGGTTCATCCGTCATGGTCCACTCAAATTCAAGTGTCAAGGAGCCTGTTAAACAGGGTATGTGGGGCATCTTTGAGGTGTTCGCCGATACAATGGTCGTCTGCACTATGACTGCCCTTACGGTTTTGACATCAGGCGTTTATAATCTCGAAACGGGAGAGGCTACCGGCAGTGACGCAACTCTTGTTGCAAATGCATTTGATTCGGTCTTTGGATTTGGCGGAATCGGCTCAAAGTTCATAGCAATTGCAATTCTGCTGTTTGCGTTTACCACTGTTCTTGGCTGGTCACACTACGGAACGAAAGCGTGGGAATATCTCTTTGGCACAAAAACAGTGCCCGTCTACAAGGCGATACATATTGCCACCATCATGCTCGGCGCACTGCTGACCTCGTCATTGGCATGGGACATTTCCGATACATTCAACGGACTTATGATGATACCCAACCTTATCGGTGTTATCTGCCTGTCGGGACTTGTAATGAAGATAACGAACAACTATGTTGCCCGTAAGCTTAAAGGTAAGCAGATAAAGCCTATGCTTTCTGCCTTTGAGGATATTCAGAATGAAGCCGAGGCTGAACTGATAGCTGAAGAAGTAGCAGAGCCTGCAACC
>CAZDIN010000118.1:0-3844 GCA_964505515.1 uncultured Eubacteriales bacterium
TGCGTCGAGCTCTTTTCCCTTCAGCTTGCTTCTTCCGTAGTAGTCCTTCGGCTCAATGGGGTCTAATCCCCAAGGGTCGTCTGCGCTGCTTGCGGTTTCCGAGCCGCTGGGTGTGGGAGTACAAGCCGCTGTGCAAAACAGCAGCATACTGATCAGAACGACTATGACCGAGCGGAAAATGCGATAAGCTTTCATCAACGGGAGCCTCTTTCTTAGGTTAGCGGAACTTTTACAAACATTATAACAAAAGGTGATAAAAATGTAAAGTGCAGGAGGGTTATCAGGGAGTTGATCTTATTATATAACAATAACTGAAAAAAGCCCCTCATTTTGATTGCGATATTATTACTGATCAGTTACATAATGCCCGAAAGTGTGTAAAATTGATACAAATCAAAAGCCCTCGAGCTAATGACTCAAGGGCTTTGACTCAAACACTATTTAAGCATCGATCGGTACAACCTGATGTAAGCGTTTGCAGATGCGCCCCAGCTGTTGTCGCATCGCATGGCGCGCTCGGTCAGCAGCCTCCAGCCGTCCGCATCCTTGAAGCCTTCAACAGCGCGGTAGACGGCGTGCGCCATATCGTCGGCGTTGTAGTTTTCAAAGGTAAAGCCGTTGCCTTCACCAAGACCGCTGTCCTGAATGGTGTCGCGCAGGCCGCCCGTCTGACGAACGACGGGAACAGAGCCATAGCGCAGGGCGACCATCTGGGACAGCCCACAGGGCTCACTCTTGCTCGGCATGAGGAAGATATCACTGCCTGCATATATCTTATGAGCAAGGTCGGGTCGGAAGCCTGTGCGGAGCCTGAAGCTGTCGGGATATTTATTCGCTATCTCCGAGAGGAAGGTCTCGTATTCGTATTCTCCGCTTCCAAGAACGACCATCTGTACGCCGAAACCAAGGATAGAATCAAGTCGCGCCTTAACAAGATCAAGGCCTTTGTGGGAAACCAAGCGAGTGACCATCGCAATAAGCGGCAGGTCACTGCGCACCTCAAGCCCTAACGTCTTCTGCAATTCAGCCTTGTTTACCGCTTTGCCCGAAAGGTCGTCCGCCGAGAAGGGTGCGAACAGCGCAGGGTCATTCGACGGATCATACACCTCGTTGTCAATGCCGTTGACTATACCTGAAAGCTTCCACTGACGCTCCTTAAGGATGCTGTCGAGGTCATGTGAATACCACGGGTCAAGTATCTCGTTGGCATAGGTCGGACTGACGGTGCTGACCCTGTGGGCGCATTCAATGCCGCCTTTCATAAGGTTGATGCAGTTGTCGTATTCAACGAGAGCGGCCTCGGAGGAGGGGATGCCGAAAACATCCTCAAGTATTTCTTTTCCGAATTTGCCCTGATACTGAATGTTGTGAATGGTAAAGAGGGTCTTTAGGTTGCGCAGCTTCTCGACGTCCTGATAAAACAGGCGAAGATAAACAGGTATGAGCGCCGTCTGCCAATCGTTGCAGTGGATGATGTCAGGGGAGTAGTCGATGACCTTCAGTGTTTCAAGTACTGCGCGGGAGAAGAAGGCGAAGCGCTCGGCGTCGTCGTAATGGCCGTAAAGGCTGCCTCTTTTGAAGTAATAGAGGTTGTCGATGAAGTAGTAGATAACTCCGTCGTGCTTGGCTTCAAAGATGCCGCAATACTGTCTGCGCCATGCGACAGGGACTGAGATGGAGGTTATAAAGCGCATCTTTTCTCTCAGGTCCTGACTGATGGTATCATAAAGCGGCATGATAATGCGTGCGCCGACCAAACGGGCGCGCAGAGCCTTCGGCAAAGCGCCCGAAACATCTGCAAGACCGCCTGACATCGCAAAGGGATAAGCCTCACTTGTGGCAAATAAAATTTTCATTGTTTATACCTCACTGCCCTTTCTGACATAGACTGTATAGCTGTCGGTGCCAGAAAGGGTACGTCCGGAACCGATGTGAACATTCTTATCGGTGCAGATGTAGTCCAGGGTAACGTCTTCGTCGACCTCGGTAGACTGCATCAGCACGCAGTTTCTGACAACGCTTCCCTTGCCGACCTTGACGCCCCTGAAGAGAATACTGTTTTCAACGGTGCCCTCAATGATGCAGCCGTCGGAGATGAGCGAATTGGTGACCTGCGAATCAAGACCGTATTTTGCAGGCATTTCGTTTCGTGTCTTTGTATAGACGACGCGCTCGCGGTTGAATAATTGTCTGCGTACCGAGGAATCAAGCAGGTCCATGTTGATGTCGATGTATGAGCGGATGGAATCTATAACCGCGGCGTAGCCTTCAACATAGTAGCCCATTATCTTTAACCGGTCGACCTTGCGCAAGAATATATCAGCACACAGGTTTACATAATTGTTCCCAACGCCTTCGGTTATAAGTGTTCTCAGCAGGGCTTTGCTTAGAATTATGATACCAAGGCTGTAATTGCATTGGGTGTGCTTTGCCGCCATTGTGATTTTGCTGACACGTCCGTTTGATGCTACGTCAAGTGCCATGATGTCGCCGTCACCGTTGGGTGCGCTGCCGTTTTTGTATGCAATGGTCACGTCTGCCTGCGTGTCGACGTGGCGGCGGAACATATCCTTCATGTCAAAGTTGCTGACGAGGTTTCCGTCACAAAGGACGACATATTCCTCTGCCGAGCGGTCGATAAAATCAAGGATGGCGTAGACCGAACGGATCTTGGTCTCGTTAAGGCCGCTCAGAGCGTAGGAGTTGGGCGGGATTACCGTAAGACCGCCGTTTTTTCTGGCGAGGTCCCACGATTTTCCGCTTTCGATATGGTCCATCAGGGATTTATAGTTGGTCCTTGTGACGACTGCAACGCGGCTTACATCGGCGTGAACGAGGTTTGACAGCGTAAAATCGATCAAGCGGTAACGTCCTCCGAAGGGGAGGGAGCTGCAGGCTCTTTTTTCGGTCAGCTCGCCCAAAAGGTTGTCGTTGATGTTGCCGAAAACAACACCCATCATTTTATTACCCTTCATGCCTGTTCACCAGCCTTTACATCGGTTGCTACCATTGATTTAGGTGCCACGCAGGCTCTTTTCTCAATGGTGATGCCTTCGCCAACAACGGCGATGCCCCATTTGTCAAGATCGTCCATTTCCTCGGGCTTGCGTCCGACGTGGGCGCCCTCTTCAATGATGCAGTTTTCTGCTACGATAGCATATTCAACGACGGCACCCTTTTTAATGACGGTGCCGGGCATAACGATCGAGTCGAGCACCGTTGCGCCCTCCTCAACCGTAACGTCGCGGAATAAAATAGAGAAGTCAAGGTCGCCGTTGATGTCGCAGCCCTCCGAAACGATGGAGTTTTGCACATGCGCCTTTTCGCCGATGTAGTGGGGGCCGGAGCTGCTGCTTCTTGAATAGATGCGCCACGCGGGATCGTCAAGGCGCAGGTCAAACTTAGGCGACAGCAGGTCGAGGTTCGATTCCCACAGTGAGTCAATGGTTCCGACGTCCTTCCAGTAGCCTTCAAAGGGGTAGGCGAGCATCTTGCGACCGTCGGCAAGCATCTTGGGAATGATGTTCTTGCCGAAGTCGTTTTCGGACTCGGGGTCCTGCTCGTCTTCGGTCAGGTATTTGCGCAGTGCCGCCCAGTTGAAGACGTAGATTCCCATTGAAGCCTTGTTAGACTTGGGTCGTTTAGGCTTCTCCTCAAAGGCGTAGATGGTGCCGTCGTCGTTGCAGCTCATGATGCCGAAGCGCGACGCTTCCTCCATAGGCACCTCAAGCACGGCGATGGTGCAATCGGCACCTGCCTCGCGGTGTTGGTCGATCATCAGGGAGTAGTCCATTTTGTAGATGTGGTCGCCGGACAGGATCAGTACGTATTCCGGGTTGTACAT
>CAZDIN010000119.1:0-1096 GCA_964505515.1 uncultured Eubacteriales bacterium
GGCTCAGGCGCAATTATAGACAACGATTATTCATCGCGTGACGGTACGGTAAAGTACTACGAAACCTATGTCTACGGATATGACGAGACCATTTACCGCACTTCAACCACTATAAGGCTCAACAACTCTGAGAAGACCGTTCTGCCCGTCTTTGGAACCAAGGCAGACGATAAGGGCGTTGTCGGAATTATTACTTCAGGCGATGCAATATCTCAGATAAAGGCTGTAAGCTCTAGGGAAGCATTCCCATTCACCTCTAACTATGCCGAATTCATTATAAATAAGATCGACAAGATGGGTGAAGGCAAAAAGGAAACTACCCGTTCAACAGACAGAGCCTCGAATACAGAGTATGCAAGGGTATCCTACTATCTGCTTAAGGGTGATGACGCTGACTATGTCGGCATGGCGGGCAAGTACCGCGAATATCTCATCAGTGAAGGCTTGGATAACGAGATCAGCGAAAATCTTCAGTTCTATATGGATATCATTGGTTCAATAAAAAAGACTGAGTCTGTGTACGGCTTTGTAATGAATGTTACCAAGCCAATAACCACCTTCGAGCAGGCAAGCGAAATGGTGACTGAGCTTGACGAAAGCGGAGTCGAGAATCTTAATATAAGGTATCGCGGTTGGAACAAGGGCGGTGTCGAAAACGGCCCTGTTACAGACGCTAAAGTTGAATCTAAGCTGGGCGGTAGCGACGGGTTGAGTGAGTTTAACACCCTTGTTAAGAGCCTTAGCGCCAATCTCTTTTTAGATGTTGATCTTATAAATATCTACTCTACCAAATCAGGTTGGTCACTTAATAAGATCGCAGTAAGAGATGTAGTAAGCTCTATTTCTAAGCAGTACTACTTTAAGTTGAGCAACGGCGACCGTGACCTTGAAAACTATTACTATCACGTAAGAGGTGCGTACATAGTTAAGCAGGTCGATACGTTCCTCGGCGATTATCAGGAATTGGACGTATACGGTATTTCTGCCGGCTCACTTGGAAACACAAACTACTCCGATTTCTATATCGGTGACAGATTTAATGACGCTCAGGAAACTGCTGAATACATAAAGCAGGCGGCTGCAAAGCTTGCTTTAG
>CAZDIN010000119.1:1106-3841 GCA_964505515.1 uncultured Eubacteriales bacterium
CGTTGTTGACGGCGGAAACGGATATATACTGCCATATGTTAACACTGTTATCGCACCCCCCATGTATGACAGCGGATACGAGATGAGCGAAACTGATGTGCCTTTCCTGCAGATCGCACTTCACGGCGTAGTCAACTACACCGAAACAGCTCACAATCTCTATTCTGATCCTATGAAACAGTTCCTCCGTCAGTTGGAAACAGGTTCAGCACCGTACTTCATCTTCACCGGTGAAGAAAGCAGTGAGTTCCTTAACACTAATCTTAACTATATCTATTCAAGCGAGTTTGACACTTGGAAGGAAACGGCGATATCTAATTATAAGGAACTTGCATCTGTACTTAACGGATATTGCGACAAGCTGATCACAGACCATAAGGTTATCACTTCAGAAGTCAGATGCACGGTATATGATGATGATCTGGCAATCCTTGTCAACTATGGTGATGCCGATTATGTATACAACGGTATAACCGTGCCGGCAGAAGGATATGTAACAACAACACTAGGTCAGTTGGAGGCTGCCCAAGCGCAGCCCAGTGAGGAGGTGGTAGAATAATGTCAGCCGCAACAGCAACAAGAGTAAAGCCTAAAAAGCAAATGACCGAACTGCAAAGACGCAGTAGGGCAGGCCTTTGTTTTACCGCTCCGTTCATAGTAGGCTTTATGTGTTTCTACCTTCAGCCGCTTGCCTTGTCACTATACTATACCTTCCTTAACGTTCAGCCTGCTAAAGGCGGCGGCGTAAGTATGGATTGGTATGGCTTGGGCAACTACCAGTACTTGATGGGTAAGGAAACTGATTATTGGCAGGCCCTTGTCAGCACTCTAGGCGAAATGGCAAAGAACACTCCTGTTATAATCGTGTTCTCACTCTTTATTTCGGTCATTCTTAACCAGAAGTTTAAGGGCAGAATGTTTGCCAGAGCAGTTTTCTTTATGCCGGTTGTTGTAACATCAGGTATAGTTATAAAGTTCGTTCAGGGCGACACATTTATTGACACGGTCGAAACCGATGCCTCAACAACGATATTCAATGCGGCAGGAATGTCCGAGATACTTAAGGGTATGAACCTGCCTGAGGAGATCGTAGAGTGGTTTACCGAAATAGTAAACCAAACCTTTGATACGTTGTGGAAGTGCGGTGTTCAGATATTGCTGTTCCTTGCAGCTTTGCAGGGCGTATCTCCTCAGTTGTATGAAGCCGCTAAGATAGAGGGCGCAACAGGCTGGGAAATCTTCTGGAAGGTCACCTTCCCGAACGTGGCACCGATCATATTGGTCAACTTGGTTTACACCATTATCGACTCGATCACCGACGCTAACAACCAGTTGATGACGAGCATCAACCAAACTGCTTACAGCAAGCTGATGTACTCTGTGGCTTGCCTTGAGTCATGGATATTCTTCCTTATCCTTTTGGCAATAATCGGCATAGTGTTCTTTATTGCTAACTTGATAATGAAGGCACAGAATCCGGTAGCAAATAAATAAGAAAGGAGCTGTAATTAAGTGAATAAACGAATTCTCGCATCAGAAATCGGTAACTTGATATGGAAGATTTTGAGATTCTTCATCTTAATCGGCCTTTCTTATGTTTTGGTTTATCCGATTCTTTATATGGCATCAATGGCATTCAGAACTGTAGAGGACGTTGTTGACCCCAGCGTTATCTGGATTCCTAAGCATTTTACACTTTCGCATTTTGAGTATTCCTTTGCTCAGATGGATTATGTAAGCAGTATGACGACTACGTTGATCATGTCGATAGTCGGTACTGCGCTCCAGATGATATCCTGCTCGATGGTCGGATACGGTCTTGCAAGATTCAAGTTCAAGACAAATACGCTTTGGTTTGTGCTTGTTTTGCTTACCTTGATCGTTCCTGCTGAGGCGGTTACCATCCCGCTTTACTTCCAGTACAAGTCGTTCTCGATACCGATAATATCTCCTATACTTGATTTGGTGTTCGGTATCAAGATGCCTGAGTTTTTGACCGTCAACCTTATTGACAGCTGGTTTGTTTTCTGGCTTACTGCTATAACAGCGACCGGTTTGCGTTCAGGTCTGTACGTCTACATATTCAGGCAGTTCTTTACCAATATCCCCTATGAAATCGAAGAGGCGGCAGTTGTAGACGGAGCAGGCTTTTTCAAGACATTCAGCACCATTATGGTACCGAACGCCAGCGGCTCTTACCTGACAGTCTTCCTTTTCTCCATCGTGTGGTATTGGAACGACACCTTCTACACCAGTACATTCATTTCACAAAAGATGACGATAGCAAAGTCGCTTAGCGGTCTGTACGGCGAACTTACAAAGAACTTTGGCTCCAGTCCGGAATATACTCCCAGACTTCTGGCAGGTTCGTTGCTGTATATTCTCCCTATGCTTTTGATGTATATGGTGCTCCAACGTTATTTCGTTCAGTCTATTGAACGTACCGGTATCGTTGGATAATTATTGAAAAATGCGCAAATTAAGCGATGCAGATCTCCTGCGTCGCTTTTTTGTTTTTGTCAATAAAACACCTTGATAAACGTCGAATTTAATGGTATAATTTATATAACTTTATAATGATTATTATTGGAGTGAGAAGAGAATGGATTATAAGATGCTGTACAACCAGTGGAGGGATAAGGTCGATGACCCTGACATAAAGGCAGAACTTGTCGCTGTTGCTGATGATGAAGATGCGATGCAGGATAGATTTTATAAAGACCTTGAGTTTGGTA
>CAZDIN010000120.1:0-3839 GCA_964505515.1 uncultured Eubacteriales bacterium
GGTGAGAGGGTCTTTTCGAAGTTTCCTTTCTGCCCCGAAGATGCGGTAAATTTCACTCCGCACCCTCGGAGAAGTTGGAGAGGCTGTGTGGCGACAATCGGAGTCTGCGTATTTGTATTATAATCTAAAACCTATTCAACGGTTGAAATTAAGTACAAATAGGACTCAAACTTTCTGTGTTAAGAGCTTTGAAGGATTCCAAAGGGTCGCTGACCCTTTGGTCGTTGGGAAAGGGTTTCAAAAGGGAAAACTGTCGATAAGTTTTCCCTTTGCGGTCTTTTCCATCTTTCTGGCGGCAGAAAGATGGTGCCCTGCGGCATGAGCAATATTTATAGGCCAGATGTGATCTAAATCAGCAAAATATGCGCAAGCTGTGTTATTATACGATCGGTGATAATATGGAACATTTCGAAAAATTGATGGCGTTACGTGAAGACAGAGATTTAAAACAATACGATGTTGCAAAAATACTCAACATAACACAGTCCTGTTACGGTAAATACGAGCGCGGTGATTATTCTATACCCACTCAAGCGCTGATAAAACTCTGTCTTTTTTATAACGTTTCCGCAGACTACATCCTCGGTCTGCCCGACCTGCCGTATCCAAAACGGTGAGGGAGATGGCGAGAGTCGACGCTTCGATTTTTGCTCATGCCGCAAGACCTCCCTTGCCTAAAGGGAGGTGGATTTGCCGCAGGCAAAGACAGAGGGATAAAAAGGGAGGCGGAACGCCTCCCCTACAATTATTCATTTTTCAATATTCATCATTCATTATTCATCAACTAACGGTAGGGATAAATCCCTACCCTACATTGTAAATTACAACTTGACCGACCGCCATACACAAAGAAAACAGCGAAAGCCCTCCTGACAGAGCTTTCGCTGTTTGCAAACACATTAGGAAACCTATCACAGACCTTTGTCTGCAAAGTTCAGTCTACTTATGCCTGCTGTTCTTTGATCTTAGAGAAGCACTCGCTGCAGTAGATCGGACGGTCGCCGGACGGCTCGAAGGGAACCTTGGCTTCCTGACCGCACTCTGCACAAACGCCTATGAACATTTTGCGCTCGCCTCTGGCGGCGTTCTTACGCGCATCGCGGCAGGCCTTGCATCTCTGGGGCTCGTTCTCGAATCCCTTAGAAGCGTAGAACTCCTGCTCGCCGGCGGTGAACACGAATTCAGCGCCGCATTCTTTGCAAATTAGGGTCTTGTCTTCAAACATTGTTGCTACCTCGCTTGAAAATTTATTTTTTCATTCCTCGCGGACGGACTCGCACCGCCTTCTTTGTCAGGACAACGCTCTGCTTTGAGCTACGCGCGGATATTTAACTGTTTGTCAGCTTGCGCCGAACTCGACCGAGTGCATTTTCGACCGATTTGGCGGTACAGCCGAGCTTTTCTGCGATCTCGGAATAGCTGTAGCCGTCAAGGTGCAGGGCAAGCACCTGTCGTTCCCGTAGGGACGACGTGTTCTCCATTCGTTCCATAACTCGCGCAAGCTCGTCCCGAATGATCGCGGTGTTTTCAGGGTCATCCTTACCCGAAACTGCGTCGCCCAACTCCACCTGAGAAGAGGACGGTACCTGCTTCTTGCGGAAGGCGGCACGCACGGCGTCGGTCATGCGTCGGTCGATCGCAAGGGTGGCAAAGGTGCGGAATTTTGCCCCGTAGGCGGCATCATAGGACTGAATAGCGGATAGCAGGCCCAAAAAGCCCTCCTGTCCCAAGTCCTCCGACTCAACGCCGACGGTGAAAAGGTCGGGCAGATACCCACGCGCGCGAAATCCCACAAGATCAAGATACCGAGCAACCAATCGGTCGCGGGCGGACGAATCGCCGCTTTGCGCCAAAATACAAAGTTCCTCGTCGGTGGGGTTCATTCGCTTCTCCTTTTTCATTCCGAGGTTTGATGAATGTACACACTATACGAGATAATGATATAGTAAAATTTAAGTTTTGTCAATAGGTTTCTGTGAAAGACACCGAATTTTTTTCGTTATTAGCCTCATTTTTTGTCATCTTTGCCAATTATTTGTCTTTTGCATTGTTAATTTTGCCCTTTGCCGTCCAAAAGCCGAAAGTTCTTTACAACTTCGGCTGTTTTTGGTATACTGTTATGTGTAAAAATCTGCGTTTGGGACGGCTCGTTTTTTGCGCCCTTTCGCTTTCAATTTCTGAGGTGTAGTATGGCTTTTTCACCCGATCATATTCGGAATTTCTGCATTATCGCTCATATCGACCACGGCAAATCGACCCTTGCCGACCGCATGCTCGAGCTGACCAAGTCGGTCTCCGATCGCGAGATGGAGGACCAGCTGCTTGACAGCATGGACCTCGAGCGTGAGCGCGGCATCACCATCAAGGCGCACGCGGTCACCCTTGAATATACGGCTAAGGACGGGGAAACCTATGAGTTGAATCTCATCGACACCCCCGGTCACGTCGACTTTAACTACGAGGTATCACGCTCTCTTGCGGCTTGTGAAGGCGCAGTGCTGGTGGTCGACGCTTCGCAGGGCATCGAGGCGCAGACCCTCGCCAACACCTACCTTGCGGTCGACCACGACCTTGAGCTTCTGCCCGTCATAAACAAGATCGACCTGCCGAGCGCAGACCCTGACCGCGTTATAAAGGACATCGAGGACATCATCGGTATTCCGGCAGAGCACGCCCCTCGCGTTTCGGCAAAGACGGGCATCAACATCGAGCAGGTGCTTGAGGGCATCATCACCGAGATACCTGCCCCCACCGACGACCGCGAAGGACCGTTGCAGGCCCTCATCTTTGACTCCTACTATGACCCATACAAAGGCGTCATCGTATATTTCCGCGTCAAGAGCGGCGTCATTCGCCCCGGCATGCGTATTCGCATGATGGCGACGGGTGCCGAGTTCGATCTCGTTGAGGTCGGTCGCAAGAAGGCTATATCAATGCAGCCCTGCGACGCGCTGTATGCAGGCGAAGTCGGATATTTCGCCGCCTCTATCAAAAACGTTTCGGACGCGCGCGTGGGTGACACCGTCACATCTGCCGAGCAGCCTGCCGACAGCCCGTTACCCGGCTACCGCAAGGTCAACCCCGTCGTTTTCTGCGGTATCTACCCGGCCGACGGCGCACAGTACACCGATCTGCGCGAAGCCCTCGAAAAGCTTGAGCTGAACGACGCGTCCCTTCTTTTTGAGCCTGAGACCTCGGTGGCGTTGGGCTTCGGCTTCCGTTGCGGCTTCCTCGGCCTGCTCCACATGGAGATAATTCAGGAGCGTCTTGAACGCGAGTACAACCTCGACCTCATCACCACCGCGCCGAGCGTCGTCTACCGCCTTACAATGACGGGCGGCGAGGTCGTTGAGATCGACAACCCGACCAACTACCCCGACCCGTCACAGATCGTATCGGCTGAGGAGCCTGTCTGCGACGTGCATATCTATTCTCCCAGCGAATTCGTCGGGCAGATAATGGATCTGTGTCAGGAGCGCCGCGGCATCTTCAAGGATATGCAGTATGTCGGCACCGAGCGCGTGGATATACATTACATCCTGCCTCTTAACGAGATAGTCTATGACTTCTTCGACGCCCTCAAGTCGCGCACCCGCGGCTATGCGTCGTATGACTATGAGCTGAAGGGATATGAAAAGTCCAACCTTGTTAAGCTGGATGTAATGCTCAACGGCGACATCGTTGACGCGCTATCCTTCATCGTCCACGCCGACAACGCCTATCCGCGCGCGCGCCGCATCGCCGAAAAGCTTAAGGAGCACATTCCGCGTCAGCTCTTCGAGGTGCCCGTGCAGGTTGCCGTCGGCGGCAAGATAATCGCACGCGAAACCGTCAAGGCG
>CAZDIN010000121.1:0-1914 GCA_964505515.1 uncultured Eubacteriales bacterium
GGGGTAACCGTTAGCGCGGTCGGCAAGCCCGACGCGTTCAAGCAGTTTCATCGCATTTGCCTCCGCCTGTTGACGCGGCTGTTTAAGAAGCTTTATCGGAGCAATTGTGAGATTGCGCAGGATAGTCATGTGCGGAAACAGGTTGAACTGCTGAAACACCATACCTACTTTTTGGCGATGGAGGTTGATGTCAGCTCTGGTGCTTGTGATGTCTTTTGAACCGTAATAGATATGTCCGTCGGTAGGCTGTTCGAGCATGTTGCGGGTGCGAAGACAGGTCGATTTTCTCGAGACTGTGGTTCCGATGATAAAGATTACGTCTCCGCGATATATCTAAAGATCTATTCCGTTAAGCACCAGATTATTGCCGAAGGACTTTTTTAATCCCTCGACCTTGATCAGTACGTCGTTAGTGGTCACTCTTTCTCAGCCTCCTCTCAAGCAAACCTACAAGGTAGGACAACAGCATAACTATCACAAGATAGACCGCCGCAACGGTGAGCAACGGAATGAAGTAGGAATAGGTGCGGCCTGCAATAATATTTCCTGCCTTAGTCAGATCAATAACTCCAACATAGCCGGCAACGGAGGTCTCCTTCAACAGAGCAATAAACTCGTTGCAAAGGGTAGGGAGTATCGCCTTGAACATCTGCGGAACGATTATGTATATCATTGTCTGCACATAGTTGAATCCGACACTGCGTCCTGCCTCAAACTGTCCGTTGTCGATGGACATGATGCCGCCTCTGAATATTTCAGCGACGTAGGCTCCCGAGTTGATGCCAAAGGCAAAAATTCCGACGGGAACGCCGTCCTTTGCGGAAACAAAAATGAGGAAGTAGGCGATCATCAGCTGCACGACCACAGGCGTTCCTCGAATGACCGTCAGGTATATCTTACACAGGCCGTTGAAAAAGCCGAGCAGATAGTAGCCGAATTTGTTTTTCTGCTTAAGTGCATCCTTGTTTTTATCAAAAGAAGAACGGATGGTGGCAACGACTATACCGATGAGGACGCCGATAACAAGTGATCCTGCGGTGATAAGCAGAGTGTTTTGCAGACCGGTTATCATCTGCTTATAGCGGTCGTCCTCGACAAAGACGAATTTACATTCCTCAATAAGTTGGGAAAAGGCTTCAATTATTTTATGCAATTCGGGTTCTCCTTCCCGTAAAACTCAAAAAAGGCGGTTGCAAGAACCGCCTTGTTGAGCGAAGTAGTTTTAGGACTTGATGTACTTGTCGACGACCTTCTGGAATTCGCCGCTTTCGATAAGCTCATCCATAGCAGCGTTGATCTTGTTGAGCAGCTCGGTGTTTTCTTTGTTAACGCAGATGGCGTAATCTTCAACAGCGTACTCGGTCTCAAGGATCTTCAGACCCTCATTGGCGGCAACGTAAGCCTTTGCAGGCTCGTTGTCGATGATGACACAGTCGACCTTGCCGGTCTTAAGACCCTCAACGGCAAGGGCGCCGTTCTGGTACTTGGTAACGTTCGCATCACCAAATTCGTCGGAGGCATAGATATCGCCGGTGGTAGCTTCCTGAACGCCGATCTTCTTTCCTTCGAGGTCAGCAAGGGTCTTGATATCGCTGTCTTCAGCAACGATAACCACCTGAACGCCGGTAGCGTAGGAATCGGAGAAACTGACCTTCTTAAGTCTTTCCTCGGTAACGGTCATGCCTGCCATACCGATGTCGTACTTGTTGGACTGAACGCCGGGGACGATGGAGTTGAAGTCGATGTCAACGATCTCAAGCTCAAGACCGAGCTTGTCAGCGAGGAGCTGTGCAACTTCGGCGTCGATACCGACGATCTTTTCACCCTCGTAGTACTCGTAGGGAGGGAACTCGGCGTTGGTAGCCATGATCAGCTTGCCCTCGGTGATGGTGAAGGAGTTGCCGTCCGATTTGG
>CAZDIN010000121.1:1924-3789 GCA_964505515.1 uncultured Eubacteriales bacterium
ATTTGGATGTGTCATCGGTGGAACCGCTTGTTCCGCAACCTGCAAAAGCAGCCACGACCATGAGCAACGCCATAACAAGTGCCAATACTTTAGTGAACTTTTTCATGATTGATCTCTCCTATGATAAATATTTTTGTTTTTGGTTTGTGTTCATTATATCACATAGATATGCTTTGTCAATAGCGAATTGCAAAAATATGCAAAAATATTGAAAAATCCATGAAACAAGACGCATATTCACAAAATTTATGCATAACATACGAGCATTATGCATAAATTTTGCGCTAACTTTCTTCGCATTCGGAATCTGATTGAGCTTTCATCTTCTTAGCCTTGATCCGTTTGACGATCTTTACTGTTACGAGTGCGATGACAGCGATCAGAATAATAATGAGCGCCAGCGCAATATAGGTAAACATATTTGCGTTGCGCAGGAGGTTTACAGGATTAAGGCTGGCGTACACTATCTTGCGACCGTCGGTCTTCTCGTAGCGTGAATCCATCTCGCCGCCCATTTCGTCAAGATATGTAGCGATCGCATACCACTCCTTGACGGGATTGCCGTTTTCATCCTTGACCACATAATTGACCAGATCTTCCGTAGCAATTGGGTTGCCCTGTTCGTCACGCGGAGTGATCGTGAGTATTCCCATAGAGGTCTCCTCGGCGGAGCCTAACATCTGACCCATATACATTCCTGCGACAATACGGTAGAGCTTGTCGTCCTCTATCTCGGAGAGGGTGCCGTCCTCATTTTGAAGCATGGCATAATCTACCTTGTTGAATATCATACGGTTGGTGTTGAAGGAATACTCTACGCCCGACATAAACAGCTGTGCGGTAGTCATAAGGGGCTGGACAGATGCATCCAGCTCAATTGCGTTTTTCAGATCTTTGCCTGTAACGTAAATGGCAATTAGCTCACCCTCGGTACCCACGCCCAGTGAGGCGGCGTTGAACACATCCGACACCGTCACGTTTCCGATAGGCATCGTGGCACGAATCACGCCTGCGGCGGTCAGCGCCACGTCCACCTTCTTGCCCGTGACCGACTCAACCTTTGCCTTGTATGCGTCGGCAAACAGGTTGCCCAAGGTAGACTCATGCTGGGTGTCGTACACTTCGTCCACCGTATCAAACTTAAATACATTGTTCACCAGAACCTGATCAAAGGTGAAACCGTACTTGGATAGATAGTCTGTCTCAACGGTGGCCTTATATCCCTCCACCAAGGCGGCGATGTCCGGGTCCTCCGACACCGTCTCGTCAACGGGTATAAGCTCGTAGCTCTTAAGCGTTCCGTCACCGGTCAGCTTGACCACGCCTAAATAGCGGCCGTACTCACCGGCAGAGGCAATTACGGTATCGTTTACTACGATAGGCTCGCTGAGGGTTGTGTGAGTGTGACCTGAAATAATGAGGTCAATGCCATCCACCGCTTTAGCTAATTCGTAGTCCTCGCCCTTGCCGTCCTCTGTGCCGCTGTGGGAGAGGCATATTACAACGGGATCGACGCCGTATTTATCTTTGCAGTCTTTGACGGCAGCGTTAACCGTCTCCTGCGCGACTGTGATGGGGTCCTCGAGTATCATTCCCGAGTTGGGTGCGCAATCGTCTGAGTCAATGCCGAAAATACCGAAGAGAACGTAGTAAACGCCGCCCCTCTCCAAGATCGTATAGTCTTTGACACCGTAATTGTTCAGCGCATCCCACATAGCAGCGTCATATCCATCCTGCTCTTTTGTTGGAGGCCAGTAGTTTGCACAAAGAATGGACGGAACGGGGTCGCCGCAGTCGGCTGCCACGTTCAGCATAGATTTTAGCCCATCTTGCAGATAATCATATTCGTGATTACCGAAGGTAGT
>CAZDIN010000122.1:0-1094 GCA_964505515.1 uncultured Eubacteriales bacterium
CCTCGGATATCATTATAAGCCGAGCGTCCGAATGGGTATATTTTGCATACTCCGTGGGGTCTATCAGCTCGTCTTTCGCGTGGCTTATCTCGTTGATGACCGTCTTTACGGGCAATATCTTCTCATCTATATTAAGACGCTTCAAAACATCCTTGATCAAGCGTTTTTGCTCGTCTGCGGAATAGATGGTAAAGTTGCTCGAAAATCCGATCCTGTCGGCATAACGGCGCAGAATTCTCGCACAGGTCGAGTGAAAGGTCGCCGCCCATATATCATTTGCCTGCTCACCTATGGATGCATCAAGGCGCTCTTTTAGTTCCTTTGCTGCCTTATTTGTAAAGGTGATCGCAAGTATCTCCCAAGGGCGTACTTGGTCGACCCCCATCCATTCGGGCGGTGTCAGGTCGTCATCAAGGCATCTTTTCAGTTGCCTGACCCTCTCCTCAGTAGCGAAAGCAGGGTCAAGGTCGGTATACGCCCTGCCATACCGAATCATATTACTGATGCGGTTGATGAGCACCGTTGTTTTTCCGCTTCCGGCTCCTGCAAGTATCAGAACAGGACCGTCAACCGTCGTGACAGCCTGAAACTGCATGTCGTTCATGTGCGAATACTCGCGGCGTATCAACTTATTTCTCAATTCAATATATTGCTGCTTAACCGACATTTAATTCACTCCATATCTTCATAGGCAATATTTTAACACGAATCGACTGTAAATTCAACCACTCAACCCATAACAAAAGTTGCAATTTTTGTTGTAGTCGGAGATAAAATGTGCTATTATATCAGCAGGTAGGTGGTCGTTATGAGAAAAAGCGGTATTTTGTTGCACATTTCAAGTTTAAGAGGAAAATTTGGGATAGGCACTCTCGGACGGGAGGCCTATGATTTTATAGATTTTTTGAAGGATAGCGGCGTAGCCTGCTGGCAGATGCTTCCCATCGGGCCGACCGGCTTCGGCGATTCGCCGTATCAGCCCTTTTCCACCTTTGCAGGCAATCCGTATTTTATCAGCCCCGAGCTGCTTTTTAAGGATGATCTTATTGATGCTAAAGTCCTGCAAAGCATGGAGGACACAGCTAACTGCGTCG
>CAZDIN010000122.1:1104-1352 GCA_964505515.1 uncultured Eubacteriales bacterium
CTCAAATTTTCAACCTACCGACGACTACAACTCCTTTTGTTGCAGAGAGAAATATTGGTTAAATGACTACGCGCTTTTTATGGCGCTGAAGGCCGCCAACGATAATCAGTCGTGGGAAAATTGGGAGCCGTCCCATCGGTTGCATGACCCTGAATCACTGAAAGACTTTGAGGAAGAAAATAAGCGCAACGTAGACTTCTGGCGGTTTGTACAATATCAGTTTTTCAAGCAGTGGGATGCGCTTAAGG
>CAZDIN010000122.1:1362-3789 GCA_964505515.1 uncultured Eubacteriales bacterium
ACGCCGCAAAAAAAGGCGTCGAGCTTATAGGCGACCTGCCGATATACGTTGCGTTAGACAGCGCTGACGTATGGTCAAGTCCGGAGCAATTCCAGCTTGACAGCGACCACCGTCCGAAAGCGGTTGCAGGCTGTCCACCCGATTATTTCTCAAAAACTGGGCAGCTTTGGGGCAACCCGTTATACGATTGGGAGGCCATGAAACAGGACGGATATTCGTGGTGGATACAACGCATCGGCCATTTGAGCCGTATGTTTGATCAGCTTCGCATAGACCATTTTCGTGGGTTTGAGGCCTACTGGTCGGTGCCGGCAGGTGATAAGACCGCTGAAAACGGAGCTTGGGTCAAGGGACCGGATCTTGAACTGTTTGAGGCAATCAAGCGTTCACTTGGAGATATACCGATCATCGCAGAGGACCTCGGCGTTATCACAGACGATGTGCGCGCACTTCTTAAGCAGACCGGTTTTCCCGGAATGAAGGTGCTTGAATTTGCATTCACAAAGGGCTACAACAGCGATTACCTCCCCTTTAACCACATAGAAAACTGCATCTGCTACACGGGTACTCACGATAATGACACCCTGCTCGGTTGGCTTTCCTCAGAATCCAAGGATAACCTTGAATACATTTACCGCTACACGCACACTAAGGATCTGACCTCTTGCGTAAGTGCCATCATTGATCTTGCGTGGTCAAGTCGGGCAAAGCTTTGCGTTGTTCCCATGCAGGACCTGCTCTGTCTTGACAGCTCGGCGAGAATGAACACTCCGTCTGTGAGTCAAGGCAACTGGACGTGGAGAATGCCCTGTAATGCGCTTACGGAGGAACTGAGATCTCGCTTGGTCGAGCTTAAACAAACGTTTTTCAGATGAAAAAAAGGACATTCGGTAATTCCGAATGTCCTTTTCGTATAGATAGGTTAGATAGAAATGGTGTTTGCGATGTTATGAAGGGTGAAATCGTAAGCCTTCTTCTCGTTGAGCGCCTCGAAGATGTCCTTATTCACGATCTCGCCGTCGATCAGGCACATAACGCGGTTGCCGATTCCGTCATAGAGCAGATCGACCGCCTTGTGACCCATAGCACTCGCGTTAACGCGGTCGCGAACAGTCGGAGAGCCTCCGCGCTGAACGTGTCCCAGAACAGTTGCGCGCGACTCAATGTTGCACTGCTTTGAGATCTCCTCAGAAATTCCCTCAACATTGCCAACGCCCTCTGCAACAACGACGATAAAATGCTTTTTACCCATCGACTGAGTACGCAGGATCTTATCAACAACGTCTCTTTTAATGTCATACTCGACCTCGGGAACAAGAATTGCGGTAGCACCTACGGCAATGCCTGTGTGCAGGGCGATATATCCTGCACGGCGTCCCATTACCTCAACAACGGTGCAACGGTCGTGCGACTGAGCGGTATCGCGCAGCTTATCAACCATCTCCATTGCGGTGTTCATTGCGGTATCGAAGCCGATGGTGTACTCGGTAGATGAAATATCGTTATCGATCGTACCCGGTATGCCGATGCAACGGATCCCTCTCTCTGACAGGTCTCGCGCACCTCTGAAGGAGCCGTCTCCGCCGATAACAACTATACCTTCAATGCCGTTCTTGCGGCAATTTTCAACCGCAATACGCAGGCCTTCCTCGGTCTTAAACTCAGGGCAACGAGCGGTATAAAGGATGGTACCGCCGCGATGGATGATATCGGATACCGAGCGAAGATTAAGGTCGATCATATCGTTCTCTATCAAGCCGGTGTAACCACGCATAATTCCCTTAACATTCATACCCTTATCGATCGCACTTCTAACAACAGCACGAATGGCCGCGTTCATACCGGGTGCGTCGCCGCCGCTGGTCAAAACTCCAATCGTTCTCAAATCAAACACCTCATATAATCTAATTACAATTACCTTTTATTATACCCATATAAAAATGGTTTGTCAATATTTACTGTGAAAAATCAGCACCATTCTTCTACTTGGAGAATCGAAGGTTATCTTCTCCTACTATCCGCTTGATCTCACTCAGCATCGGCTCATTAGGCTCTACCCATAAATTTCTCGGTGCCACGACCTTTTTCCCTGTATCTGAGAAATACAGGTAAACGGGCAGATCGCCTTCGAATAAAGAAAGTATGTTCTTTATCCTCTCA
Source organism: uncultured Eubacteriales bacterium (assembly GCA_964505515.1). GTDB lineage: Bacteria > Bacillota > Clostridia > Oscillospirales > Acutalibacteraceae > RGIG2206. Next base: position 3,523 of record CAZDIN010000122.1, read on the forward strand.
AACTGCGGCGTGCTTTCGCTGCTGAGCTTTATATGCAGGCCTCTGCGGATCTTGTGAGCCTTATCTTCGGTAACAGCCACTGCCTGCGGCACGGTTACAGCCGAAATTATAAGCTCAGGTCGGTCATCCCTTTGCGAAAGCTTGCCGCTCAGGATCAGCACCGCTGACTTGCGCAGCTCATTCATATACCGCACGAACGTCTGCGGAAATGCTATAGCAGTAAGGCTTCCGGTCGCATCCATAAAGGTCAGAACCGCCATTTCACCC
>CAZDIN010000123.1:0-3787 GCA_964505515.1 uncultured Eubacteriales bacterium
GAGCATACCTGACTATGCTAAAAAGACAGGACTGCTGTTTGTTCTCGAATCGATGCGTAACCTTGCCAACAACGGAAGGGTAAGCCCCATCGTTGCCAAGGCTGCCGGACTTTTAGGCATACGCGTCGTAGGTAGAGCGAGCGACAAAGGCGACCTTCAACAGCTTGATAAATGTCGCGGACAGGAGAAGGTCGTTTCGACGATCATCAAAAGACTTAAAGAGTTTGGATTTTCCAATGGCAAGATCAGAATAGCCCATTGTCTGAACCTGCATCTTGCTGAGGAATTGAAGACCCGTCTGCTGAGTGAATTTGACAAGGCGAAGATCGAAATATATAATTGCAGAGGGCTCTGCAGCTTCTATGCCGAAAAGGGTGGACTGCTGATTGGTTTTGAGGGTTGTTGATCTTACACTTGAAATATAATTACTTTTGGAGGATAATGGTATGAGTAAATATGTAATTATGACCGATTCGGGATGTGACATCGCGCAGTCGGTTCTGACTGAATGGCAGATCAATTCGGTCAAGCTGTCCTACGCATTTGAAAAGGGCGAGACCGATGAAGATGCATCAAGCGCTGAATTTTACGCACGCATGAAGGCAGGCGAGGTCGCAAAGACCTCTGCAGCCAACCCTGATACCTTCGTCAACGCCTTTAAGACGGTGCTGGAGCAGGGGACTGATATTCTTTATCTTGCATTCTCATCGGGACTTAGCACAACCTGTAATTCCGCTCGAATTGCCGCTGATGAGCTTAAAGAGCAGTATTCCGACCGTAAGATAGTTGTGGTCGATTCGCTTTGCGCGTCTGCGGGTCAAGGTCTCTTTGTTTACCTTGTAAACCGGAAGAAGCTCGCAGGAGCATCTATCGACGAGGCGGCTGAGTACGCCGAACAGATCAAGCTCAACATCTGCCATTGGTTTACCGTTGACGACCTCGTTTATCTCAAGAGAGGCGGAAGGGTCAGCCCTGCTGTCGCCTTCGTAGGCGGTATGCTAGGAATCAAGCCGGTCATGCACGTTGATAATGAGGGTCACCTTGTTAATGTTGAAAAGGTTCGCGGACGCAAGGCCGCAATTCAGGCTTTGGCAAATAAGTTTGGGTCTACAGCACTTGATATAAACAACGGTGAGATATTCATCTCGCACGGTGACTGTATCGATGATGCAATGGCGCTTGCTGATATTATTGCTCAGAAGTGGAACGCAAAGGTCAATATTATTACCGATATCGGACCGGTTATCGGAGCGCATTCGGGCCCCGGAACACTTGCGCTGTTCTTTGTCGGTAAAGAAAGATAGGGGATTTTGTGAAGTACAAAGCGATACTGTTCGATCTGGACGGAACCCTGCTTCCGCAGGATCAGGAGGTGTTTGTGAAATGCTATTTCAAAACACTTTCCTTTCGGCTGGCACCTCTTGGATATGATCCCGAAAGACTTGTCAAGACTATCTGGCGCGGAACGGGTGCAATGATCATGAACGACGGGGTCAAAAGCAACGAGCAGGTATTCTGGGATATTTTTCTTTCCGAGTTCGGCGTTGAGGCTAAGGCTGACATGTCGCAGTTCGAGGAATATTACAAGACCGATTTTGATCGTGTAAGGCAGGTCTGCGGTTTTGATGAGAAGGTACCCGAAGCTATAAAGACGCTTAAAGCTAACGGTTACCGCCTTGTTGTTGCAACCAATCCCATATTTCCTGAGATAGCTGTTGACGCTCGTCTGTCTTGGGCAGGGCTTAATGTTAACGATTTTGAATTCTGTACTACATACGAAAATTCAAATTACTGCAAACCAAATCCGAAATACTATCTATCGATCTTGGATCATATTGGTCTTAGACCCGAGGAATGTCTGATGGTCGGTAACGATGTTTCGGATGATATGGTTGCAGAAAGGGTCGGCATGGACGTATTTTTGATAACGAGATGCCTTATAAATAAGGAAAATGCTGATATTTCCCGATATCCCAACGGAGATTTTGGTGATTTGATAGAATTTGTAAATCATGCTTGACTAGATAATAGTTCTATGTTACAATAACGAAAATTAAATATCGTTCTTAATAGAGGTTGCGGTTTTCAAGAGTACCGAAACGGTTTTGGGTAATTGCCGTTCGGGAAAGGGGCGACCGCCGAAGCGTGCAAACTATGCCTATCGTTGCATCGCTGGGGTAACGGGGAACACCCGTTGCACTGTCACATTTTTTGTGGAGAGCTATTTGAATGTGGATAATGCAAAATTTTGCTTTATTATTCGTTTGAACCGTTCTTTACAGAACGGTTTTTAATTTTAATAAAAAATGCACATTGAATGTGCGGAATGTGAGGAAAAGGAAATGAAAATGCTTAGAACTGTTCTTGCTGTCATCATGGTGTTGACAATGGCCTTCAGTCTGACCGCCTGCGGTCAGATCGATCCTGCAATGGATCTTGATAGAGTCAAGGCTGCCGGTGTGCTGAAGGTTGGTATGGAATGTGCTTATGAGCCTTTCAACTGGATGCAGACTGATGATTCAAACGGCGCTGTTAAGATCGCAAACGCCGACGGATATGCCAACGGCTACGACGTTCAGATCGCAAAGAAGATCGCAGAAAAGCTTGGCGTTGAGCTTGAAGTATATCAGTATGAGTGGGACGCTCTTATTCCGGCAGTTGAAGCCGGCACTCTCGATTGCGTTATCGCAGGTATGAGTCCGACCGATGAGAGAAAGGAAACTGTCGATTTCTCAGCCAATTATTATGTATCTAACCTTGTTGTAATCGTTCAAAAGGATGGAGCAATTGCAGATGCAACGTCTCTTGATGACCTTAACGGTTGCAAGATCGGCGCACAGGACGCAACCTTCCATGCAACCGCTGCAGATCAGATCAAGGGCGTCAAGAAGTCTGTAATGGAAGACTTCACCCTGCTCTACACCGCACTTACTGCCAATACCATCGACGGTTACATTGCAGAAGAGCCGACCGCTTATTCCATCTGCGCAGCCAACGATGAACTTGCTTACGTTGCTCTTGTTAACAATGATACCGGCTTTACCTGCAGCGAGGGTGACACTGCTATCGCTGTTGCTATGCGCAAGGGCTCGTCCTTGAACGAGGATGTTTCTGCTGCCATCAATGAGATCAGCGAGGATGCCCGTACTCAGCTGATGAAGGATATGGTAGACCTTACCTCTGAAAATAAATAAGAGTTTCGAGGATAGATAAATGTCAATTTTCAGTGATATCGTAACGGTCTGGACGAAATATGGACCGCAGATACTCGGTGGCGTGTGGAATACGCTGTTTATATCCATTTTAGGTACACTGATCGGCTTGCTGATCGGTCTTATCAACGGCGTTATCCGCACTGTGCCAACCCGTAAAAGTCTCTTTGGACGAGGCTTTATGGGCGTTGTGAACTGGTTGATAAGTGCCTATGTCGAGGTGTTCAGAGGTACTCCGATGATGGTTCAGGCTATGATAATCTACTGGGGTTATGCCTACCTCAATGCAGGTAAGGAGCTTCCGCTTATTCCTGCAGGTATTGCTATCGTGTCGATCAATACCGGTGCATATATCACTGAGATAGTGCGCGGCGGAATCATCTCTATAGATAAAGGTCAGTTCGAGGGTGCTATGTCTATCGGCATGTCCCACACCCAGACCATGATCAAGATCATTCTTCCTCAGGTCATCAGGAACATTTTGCCCTCTGTGAGCAACGAGTTCGTCATCAATATCAAGGATACCTCTGTGCTGAACGTGATCGGTGTTACAGAGCTCTACTTCTACGCCGCAT
>CAZDIN010000124.1:0-1447 GCA_964505515.1 uncultured Eubacteriales bacterium
ACGGAGGGAAGCTGCTTGCAGCATTTTTGTGCCATCGGTATACCCGATGGCATTTTTCGTTTTGGTCAATCAAGTAAAAAAAGGAGGAGTAAAAAATGAAAAACAAATCGTTACGTTGGTTGACCGAAAGCGCGGTCATGATCGCGTTGGGCACCGCACTGAGCATGGTCAAGGTGGTCGATTTCCCCTACGGCGGCTCGGTTACCCTGATGAGCATGCTGCCGGTCATGCTTGTCGCATACCGCTACGGAACCGTCAGGGGCCTTGTTACAGGCGCGGTATACGGAGTGGTCCAGCTTCTGATCGGCATGAGCACCCTGTCCTATGCCACCTCGATGGTGTCTGCGATAGCCATAATCCTGCTCGATTATGTCGCCGCTTTTGCGGCTTTAGGTCTTGCAGGAGCCTTCCGAGGCGCATCGAAGCAACAGAGCGAGCCTCTGCTGTTGGGAGGCTTTGCTGCCTGCCTGCTGCGGTATGTCTGCCATGTCGTAACGGGTTGTACGGTATGGGCAGGCGTGTCGATCCCCGACAGCGACGGACTTGTATATTCCTTGGGCTACAACGCCACCTACATGATTCCCGAAACCATTATTACGCTGATAGGACTCTGGTACCTGACCGATATGGTCGACCTGAGGGGAGAAACCTTGCGCTCGGTGTCCCGCGCAAATAAGGGATCGGCTACCCCTCGCGTTATCCTTTCGCTGATCTTGGCGGACGTGCTTGCGGCTGTATGCTGGGATGTCGTGCTTGTCTTCAGCAAGCTGCAAAACGCCGATACGGGCGATTTCAGCATTACGGGATTGGCTGATGTGCCTTGGGCGACGGTAGGCTGGGTGACAGGCGGCGCGGCGGCGATAGCTGCGATACTCTATGTTGTCGGGCTGTTTCTCTCTCGCAAGAAGGCAGAATAAAGAAAAACGACCGCTTCACCAAAAGGTGAGGCGGTCGTTTGCCGACAGTTAGGTTTACATAAAACTTAATAATTCTCTGCACGCAGTTCAAAGAAGCTTTGGGGATGGGCACATACAGGACACACCTGCGGTGCTTTTGTGCCAACGACGATGTGACCGCAGTTGCGGCATTCCCAGACCTTGACCTCGCTTTTTTCAAAGACCTGACACGTTTCTAGGTTCTTCAGCAGGGCGCGAAACCGTTCCTCATGATGCTTTTCAATGTCGGCAACCATGCGAAAACGCTGTGCAAGCTCGGTGAAGCCCTCTTCCTCTGCGGTTTTAGCAAAGGTGGCGTACATGTCCGTCCACTCGTAGTTTTCCCCGTCAGCCGCTGCCGAAAGATTGCTCGCCGTCGAGCCGATCCCGTTAAGCTCCTTTAACCACAGCTCAGCGTGCTCCTTTTCGTTGTCGGCGGTCTCCAAAAAGAGCGCCGCAATCTGTTCAAAGCCATCTTCTCTTGCCTTAGCGGCGAAGTAGCTGTACTGGTT
>CAZDIN010000124.1:1457-3786 GCA_964505515.1 uncultured Eubacteriales bacterium
TTTGTTGCGTGCCTGTGACTCGCCCGCATAGGCGGCTTCGAGGTTTTTCTCGGTCTGGGTGCCTGCGTATTTGTTAGGCTTGGTATCGGCAACAAGCGCCACCTTGTCGCCCGATACACCGCATTTGGGACACACAGGCTCATGTTCATCGGCAATCTCAAAGGCATCGTTACATACTTTGCATTTGTATTTCTTCATGTAAAAATATCCCCTTTCAGTTGTATAAATACAGTATGCCCAAAATTTTCAAGAATTTTCTTTTGCAGGCTTAGTAAAATCGCAAAATATTCTTGACAAGGGGAAGAAAAAGGTTTATACTTTAACACATCGAAGTTTTACATTGTTAAATTATTTTGTGACTTTTCACAAAAGCTCATCGGTGATCAAGGTAAATCAGCGTCTGTCACTTCTTCGTAAATCTGGGGTTGCGATGGATGCTTTTTTAATAACAAAAGGGAGGAATAAATTATGAAGATCAAAAGAATTTTAAGCATAGCGGCAGTCGTCTGCCTGCTGGTATGCATGTGCGCATCCTGCACGACCAGCGGAACCTACACCATCGGTATCTGCCAGCTTGTTCAGCATGACGCGCTCGACGCCGCCACCAAGGGCTTTAAGGACGCCCTGATCGAAGAGTTCGGCGATAAGGTCACCTTCGACGAGCAGAACGCTTCGGGCGAGTCGGTCAACTGCGGCACTATCATCAACGGCTTCGTTTCTAAGAACGTTGACCTCATCCTTGCCAACGCCACCGCACCCCTGCAGGCTGCAAAGTCCGCTACGTCCGACATTCCGATCCTCGGAACCTCCATCACCGACTATGCGTCTGCTCTTGAGATAGAGAATTGGACCGGCACCGTCGGCGGAAACGTTTCAGGTACATCTGACCTTGCTCCCCTCGATGAACAAGCGAAAATGGTTAAGGAATGGTTCCCCGATGCAAAGACGGTCGGTATCCTCTTCTGCTCTGCAGAGGCCAACAGTCAGTATCAGGCCGACGTTATGACCGTTGAGCTTGAGAAGCTTGGCTACACCTGCAAGAACTACACCTTCACCGACAGCAACGACGTTGGCTCTGTTACCCAGAATGCATGCGACGAGGTAGACGTTATCTATATCCCCACCGATAACACCGCCGCCAACAACACCGAGGCAATTGCCAACATCGTGCTTCCTGAAAAGGTTCCGGTCATCGCAGGCGAGTCGGGCATCTGCAACGGCTGCGGTATTGCCACCCTTTCTATCGACTACTATAACCTCGGCTACACAACCGGTAAAATGGCTGTGAAGATCCTGCGCGACGGCGAGGATATTTCCACCATGCCTATCGGTTATGCAGAGACCCAAACGCCCAAATACAATGCCCAAAACTGCACCGCTCTGGGCATCACTCCTCTTGACGGCTATGTAGCTCTCGACGCAGAATAAGTTTTTAACGAAAATTGTATCTTGTTCAAGGGAGAACCCCCGTGTTCTCCCTTGATTTGTTTAGAATAATGTATAGGTGATTTTATGGAAATATTACAACAGATATTCGGCGCTTTGCCGGGATCGATCTCCCAGGGACTGATTTGGGGAATTATGGCGATCGGTGTGTACATGACGTACCGCATCCTTGACGTTGCCGATCTGACCGTGGACGGTTCATTTGCAACAGGTGGTGCAGTAGCGGTTATGCTGATCCTCAACGGTTGGAATCTCTGGCTCGCCATGCTTGTGGCATTTATCGCCGGTCTGCTTGCCGGTGCCGCCACGGGACTGCTTCACACATGGATGGGGATTCCGCCGATTCTCGCCGGCATCCTCACGCAACTCTCGCTCTATTCCATCAATTTGAAGATCATGGGCAAGGCGAACCAATCCGTCAATGTCAACCAGACCGATCTTCTCATCTCTCTGCGCTGGGTAAAGGATTGGGCATTGCACAATCCTCTCATCACAGTGGGACTGGTAATCGCGATCCTAATCGCCTTACTATATTGGTTCTTCGGCACCGAAACAGGTTGTGCCCTGCGTGCAACGGGCGCCAACCTGAACATGAGCCGGGCACAAGGCATCAACACCAATTTTTATAAGGTTTTGGGGATTATGCTGTCCAACGGATTGGTGGCACTTTCAGGCGCCTTTCTCTCGCAATATCAAGGATTTGCCGACGTAAAAATGGGGCAAGGCGCCATTGTTATCGGTCTGGCGGCGGTGATCATCGGTGAAGCCGTCTTCGGCAAAATCTTCAGAAACTTCGCCATGCGCCTTCTCGCCGTGGTATTCGGCTCCATTATCTACTATATCGTGATCCAGACAGTTATCACACTCGGATTTGATGCAAACC
>CAZDIN010000125.1:0-3770 GCA_964505515.1 uncultured Eubacteriales bacterium
TTCCACAGTTGATAAGGTCGCGCCTATCCGCAAGGGTAAGGTTAGCAGCAGCAAGCTTTATCACCTGCGTGACAGAGTCGGTAAGGCTGCAAAGGTCAAAGAAAAGATCTAACAAACCGAGCGAAAGGGACAGTCACGCTGCTGTCCCTTTTTTTCTATCATAAGGAGGAGTGAGTCATGTCTCAAATGCAGAATATACAATGGTTTCCCGGACACATGACCAAAACCAAACGGCAGATCAAAGAGTCGCTGAAGCTTATTGACGCTGTTGCGGAGATAGTTGACGCACGAATTCCTTTTTCAAGCCGCAACCCCGACCTTCCTGAGATGACCGAGAATAAGCCGCGGATCATTCTGCTTAACAAGTGTGACATGGCAGATAAGGCGGTGACTGACCGCTGGATACGCCATTTTGAGCAGCAGGGTATACGCGCTTTGCCTATCGATTGCCGCAGCGGAGCAGGGCTGAATGCATTCGTTCCTGCTGTAAAAGAACTGCTGTCCGACCGTCTGGAGCGTTTGAAGGCTAAAGGCATGGTCGGCAAGACCCTGCGCGTAATGGTGGTCGGCATTCCTAACGTGGGCAAGTCGTCGTTTATCAACCGCATGGCGCGTGCATCAAAGGCAAAGGTTGAGGACCGTCCCGGAGTTACGCGCGGCAACCAATGGTTTTCTATATCGGGCGGGATCGACCTGCTCGACACCCCCGGTGTGCTTTGGCCGAAGTTTGACGACCAATCGGTTGCACAGCGTTTGGCATTTACAGGTGCTATCAGGGATAACATTCTTGACGTTGAATCATTGGCGATGAAGTTTATCGAGACCTTGCCGAAGGAATGCTTTGATATGCTGTGCGAGCGTTACAAGCTCACTGAAACTGACGGATCGGATTCCTACGAGCTGTTGGAATTGATCGGTCGAAAGAGAGGCATGTTGGTTTCTCGCGGCGAGATCGACACTGAGCGTGCCGCTATTATGCTGCTTGACGAGTTTCGTGCCGCTAAGATCGGCCGCATAAGTCTTGAAGTTCCCGAAAGGATGTGATCACATGGACGATTTTGGTGTAAGCGATCTGTTTACGGAAGATAATGAGCCTGAGGCCGTTGAAGAGAATCAAACTGCCGATAAAAAGGCCGGTTTTCTCGTCGGTGCATTTGATTGGCTGGATTCCATCGTGGCATCTGTTATTGCCGTTGTTCTGATATTCACATTCCTGTTTCGTGTCGTCGGCATCGTCGGTGACTCGATGAACGATACACTGCAGAACAACGACCGCGTTGTGATATACAATCTGTTCTATACTCCGAAGGTGGGTGATATTGTAGTCATCTCCCGCAACGCGTCCAACAACCGCGAGGACATGCATGAGGGCAACGAGCCGATCATCAAGCGTGTTATTGCGGTAGCAGGTGATTCGGTCGATATCAGGTTTGAAGACGGGATCGGATATGTCTATGTCAACGGCGTGTTGAAGAACGAAACCTATATAAAGGAATATATTTCGGAAAGCACAGTTATCAGCAATGCGATCAGTTTTCCTGCTTTTGTACCCGATGGATGCATCTTTGTGCTCGGTGATAACCGCAACAAATCGCTTGACAGCCGCTCTGCTTATATCGGTGAGTATGGCATGGTCGACACGCGGTATGTTTTAGGCAAGGCGGTGCTTCGCGTATTTCCGTTTAACAAGATGGGGTGGCTGTAATGGCAAAGACTACGCCTGATTTTAGGTTTGAAAAGCATGCTAACGAGCGAGGCTATCTCGCGGTCTGCGGAGTTGACGAGGCGGGTAGAGGTCCGCTCGCCGGCCCTGTTTATGCGGCGGCGGTCATCCTGCCTGCTGACTGCGTGATAGAAGGGCTCAATGACTCGAAGAAGCTCTCTGAAAAGAAACGCGAGCAGCTTTTCGATGTCATAGTTGAAAAAGCGGTATCATATTGTATAGCGTCAGCGTCGGTAGAGGAGATCGAGGAGCACAATATCCTCAACGCCACTTTTTTAGCAATGAACCGCGCGATAGACGGATTGGATCCGTCGGCAGACTATGCGCTTATAGACGGGAACCGCGCCCCTGTAGGTTTAAGTACGCCGTGTGAAACAGTTATCGGCGGTGATGCAAAAAGCTTTTCGATCGCGGCTGCGTCTGTGCTTGCGAAGGTGTCGCGTGACCGCGCTGTAGCTCAGCTTGACGAAGCATATCCGCAGTACAATTTCAAAAAGCACAAGGGCTACGGCACAAAGGAGCATGTTGATGCTATTCTTAAATTCGGACCGTGTGAAATTCACCGCATGAGTTTCCTGCGTAAGATATTAAAGGGTTAGCTGTATGAACATTGGGAAAACAGGAGAAAAAGGTGAAAAAATAGCTGCGCGATTTCTTGAAAAAAAGGGGTATACTATAATCGCGAAGAATTTTCAGACCCGTTTCGGAGAGATAGATATTATCTGCCGTAACAAGCAGTATCTGGTCTTCGCAGAGGTGAAAACAAGAGGCGAGCGATTTATTGTCAGCGGCCGTGACGCTGTCGGTTTCGCAAAGCAACAGAGGATTCTGAAAGCAGCTATACAGTACATGCAAAATGATCCCGTTGAGCTCCAACCGCGTTTTGATGTGGTCGAGGTAGTGTTCGGTGAAAAGGAATGTCAAATAGAACATATCGAGAACGCATTTGACGCAGGGGGACTCTATGGATTATTTTGATCTTCATTGTGATACTATTTATGAATGTATGCTAAGAGGGCAGGCACTGTGGGAAAACAGGCTTGCCCTTTCGCTGTCAAAGGGACGGGTCTTCAGGCGGTGGTGTCAGACCTTTGCCTTGTTTATTCCTGATAAATACAAGGGCAAAGCGGCTGTCGATCTATACGAGCGGATGCTTGAAACCTATCGCACCGAGCTGTCGCGAAATGTTCCTAATATTGCCCATTGCACCAACGCTGACGAGATAATAAATTCCGTTGATAACGGTAGATGTGCGGCAATCCTGTCGGTTGAAAACGGGTCGGCGCTTGCGGGCGACGTTGAAAGGGTGGATAGGCTTTATAACGACGGTGTGCGGATGATGACGCTGACGTGGAATGGGGATAACGAGCTCGCCTCAGGGGTAAAGGGCAGTGACGGCGGCATTACATCTTTCGGAAGAAAGGTTGTTGAAAGAATGGGCGAGCTTGACATGCTTTGCGACCTTTCCCACCTGAATGAGAGGGGGTTTTGGGAGATCGCCGAAATGGGCGTTACTCCTCTTGTCGCAAGTCATTCTAATCTTAAGGCGATATGCGATGATCCGAGAAATCTAACCAATGAGCAATTTAAGGCGATTTGCAGATCGGGCGGTGTTATGGGCATAAATTTCTATAAGGATTTTCTCGGCGGTGACCCGTTCGAAAGGATATACGCAAATATCTGTTATGCGCTTGACCTCGGTGGAGAGGACACGATTGCCTTCGGCAGTGATTTTGACGGCGCTGAAATGGATTATCGCATAAATTCGGTTGACAAAATGGACAATTTGTGCGATTATTTATTGAGTAAAGGTTTGAGTCAGCAGGTTTTGAAAAAACTCTGCTTTGACAATGCATTTCGTATGTTCAGAAAAGAGGAATTTCCATGTTCTACAACAGTACCCGTGACAAGAGCGTAAGCGTCACTTCTGCACGCGCTATCAACGACGGTATTTCGAAGGATGGCGGCTTGTTTGTACCTGAAAAGCTTCCGCAGTTGGACGCGGGCTTTTTTGAATCGCTAAAGGAAAAAGAATATGTGGACAGGG
>CAZDIN010000126.1:0-2126 GCA_964505515.1 uncultured Eubacteriales bacterium
TTGATATCCTCGCGGTGCATTACCTCGGTAAGCCCGTTCTTATCAGACATATAGAGTACGCCGTTAGAGCCGTAATATGCACCGTTTGCAACAGGGTGCCTATAGCTGAAGAGTATAGACTGTCCGCGAACATCCTCCTCAAAACTTTTTGTAATTTCATTATCTGCGTTCAGAACGGTACGCGAAAATGCGTTCTGATGAATCATGATGTTGCGCTTTGCATCGATATATTCATCCATTGTCTTATGAACATCAAGATGGTTGGGAGCGATATTGGTAATTACGCTGACGTTAGGACTCTTTCGCATCGAAATGAGCTGGAAAGAAGAAAGCTCAACGACCGCACAATCATTTGCATCGATCTCGTCGATTATCGGCAGTAAGGGACGGCCGATATTACCTCCAAGGTGAACAGTGTAACCCTGAGTTTCGAGCATTTTTGCGATCAGGGTCGTGGTAGTAGTTTTTCCGTCGGAGCCCGTAACAGCAAAAAGCTTACAAGGGCAAAGGTCAAAGAAGACCTCCATCTCCGATGTTACGACGATACCGCGCTTTCTTGCCTCAACAAGCTCGGGTAAAAAGAAGTTCATACCGGGAGTGCGGAATATCATATCAACATCAAGATTTTTCAAATAGTCGGGACCGAGCACAAGCTTGACCCCTGCCGCCTCAAGCTCATCAGCCGTTGCGCCTAACTGCTCACGGGTACGGCGGTCACAGGCATAGACGTCTGCTCCTAAATTCTTAAATTTATAGATTAGAGGCAGATTACTGACACCAATGCCGCAAAAAGCAAGCCGCGAACTCTTGGCCTGCTCAAAGAATTTTTCAATTTTATGGTACATTTATGTACACGACCTCTCTGAATGTAAATAAGACATTACTTAACTATGGTTTCCTATACACAATTTAATATTACCAACTATATAACATAATATCACATTTCACTAAGATTTGCAACGCCAATAGCGATATATAAAACTAAAATTGATGTAATTTGTTGCATTGCGGTTGAAGAGTATGCTATAATACTAAAAAACAAACACAGGTAGGTGCGATACATGAAGATCAGAGAAGGATTTATATTAAGAAGGATCGGCGACGATATAATCGTTGTCCCTGTTGGAAAAGCCAGCGCAGATTTTCACGGAATGATCAAATTGAATTCTACCGCAGCGGATATTTGGGAATGTCTTGCAAAAGGACTAAACGAGGATGAGATCGTTAGCGCGATGTTAGAGAAATATGACGTTACCGAATCGGACGCACAAAAAGCGGTTTCATCTACGATCGACACCCTTAAGAATGCAGGTGTGTTAGCATGATGGATAATCCTCAATCTGTCGAGCAGGTGTTGGCGTCTGAGGGTAAATATGTCAGCACTACAGTTGGGACAAGCATGCTGCCGCTGTTTCGCAACCGAAAGGACACTGTCATCATCAGTCCCGTGCATGAACGATTGAAAAAGTATGACGTTCCTCTCTATCGGCGAGGCGACAAGCTGATCTTACATCGAATTATAGGTGTAACCGACAAGGGATATGTTATACGCGGTGATAACTGCGAAGGGTTGGAGTTAGACATAACCGATGAAAATATAATCGGTGTCATGACCGAGTTTTACCGAAAGGATAAGCACTATTCAGCTTCGCACCTTGGCTATAAGCTTTATTCAAGAATCCATGTGTTTCTCTTTCCGATTCGAAAGTTATACCTTGCTTGCCGCAGAAAAGCAGCATCGATATACAGACATATAATAAAAAAACAACGCCCGTGATCAGATCACAGACGTTGTTTTTTTTGTCATTATCAGTCGATGACGCGGACTCTAAGAACTCCCTCAATGCTGCGGATCTTTTCGACAGCGTCTTCGGAGATCTTGGTCGAAACGTCAAGCAAGGTATATGCATAATCCTTCTTAGACTGGTTGTTCATCTTCTCAATGTTGATACCGACAGCAGAAACGGCGGCAGAAACCTGAGCAAGAATGTTCGGAATGTTTCTGTGGATAACACAGATACGAGCCGCAGTGGTGCGCGGCATATTTACAGAAGGCATGTTTACGGAATTGGTGATGTTTCCGTTTTCAAGATAATCAACCAATTCGCGTGCTGCCATAACAGCAC
>CAZDIN010000126.1:2136-3757 GCA_964505515.1 uncultured Eubacteriales bacterium
GGATGCACCAAGATGCGGAATTGCAACAACACCCTCAACGTTTATCACCTCATCACACGGGAAATCGGTGACATAGGATGCAACCTTACCGTTTGTAAGAGCCTCGATAATGTCCTCAGAGTTAACGAGCTCACCGCGTGCGAAGTTCAGGATGCGTACGCCCGACTTCATCTGTGCAATAGACTGCTCGTTTATCATGTCCTTTGTATCGGGAGTAAGCGGAACATGAATTGAAATGTAATCGCAAACAGTGTAGATGTCATTTACGTCAGAGATATGCTTAACGCCGTTGTCAAGCTTCCATGCAGCATCGACCGAGAGAAACGGGTCGTATCCGTAAACGTCCATACCGAGCGCAATAGCAGCATTTGCAACAAGGATACCTATAGCGCCAAGTCCGATAACGCCGAGCTTTTTACCCATGATCTCCGGACCGGCAAATGCACCCTTGCCTTTCTCTACCATCTTACCGACTTCGGAGCCGTTACCCTTAAGGGTCTTTGCCCACTCAATAGCAGGAACGACCTTGCGAGATGAAAGCAGGAGACCTGCGACAACCATTTCCTTAACCGCGTTAGCGTTGGCACCGGGGGTGTTGAACACAACGATTCCCTTTTCTGCACATTCAGCTACAGGGATATTATTAGTTCCTGCACCGGCACGCGCAATAGCCTTCAAGGATTCGGGCATCTCCATGTCGTGCATGGATGCAGAACGAACCAGAACGGCATCGGGTTCGGCAACCTCGTTGCTGCAGCTATATTTCTGCGGATCAAGGTTGCGCAATCCGATCGGAGATATCTTATTGAGAGTTTGAATCTTATACATAAGTCAAGTCCTCCTGAATTACTTATTTTCAGCTTCGAACTTCTTCATGAAGTCGACAAGCTTCTCGACGCCCTCAGTGGGCATTGCATTGTAGATAGAAGCACGCATACCGCCAACCGAACGGTGACCCTTAAGATTGACAAAGCCTGCAGCGGTTGCTTCCCTTACAAACTTAGCGTCAAGTTCTTCGTTTCCTGTGACAAAAGGAATGTTCATCAGGGAACGGTCCTCCTTTGCGACCGTGCCGCTGAACATCTCGCTTGAGTCGAGGTAATCGTAGAGGATCTTGGCCTTCTTCTCGTTTATAGCCTTCATGTTTTCAAGGCCGCCGATGTCATTTTTCAGCCACTCGAGCACAAGTTTCATAACATAGATCGGATAGCAAGGCGGAGTATTAAACATGGAGCCGTTTTCAGAATGGGTAGCGTAGTTGAACATGGTAGGAGTGATATCCTGAGCGTTACCGATGAGATCCTCGCGGATGATTACGACGGTAAGTCCTGCAGGAGCCATATTCTTCTGTGCACCTGCATAAAGAATACCAAACTTGCTTACGTCGATCGGCTCGGAAAGAATGCAGCTTGAAACATCAGCAACCAGCGGCACGTCACCTGTATCGGGAAGTTCGGTAAACTTAGTACCGTAGATGGTGTTGTTTAGGCAGATGTGGAAGTAGTCGGCATCCTTAGTAAAGGTGGACTTATCAAGCTTAGGTATGTAGGAGAAGGTCTTATCCTTGGAGGAAGCAACAACATTTGCCTCACCGTAACGGGCGGCTTCCTTATAAGCCTTT
>CAZDIN010000127.1:0-3745 GCA_964505515.1 uncultured Eubacteriales bacterium
CGCGCAATGCAGCAGCGATCTCATCGCGGGACTCTTCAGCAGCACGGCTGCCTACCTCAGGGTTAGCACCTGCGCCCTGTCCGTTAGTGGCCTTCTGGCCGATCTGGATCTTGTTGTCAGCCTTGGAAAGCAGAAGAGCAGTAGCGTCGGTATTGATGGCTACAAATTCAACACTGCTGATTCCAGCGTCGACCATGCGGTTAACAGCGTTACCGCCGCCGCCACCGACTCCGACAACCTTGATCTGAACAACATCCTGCAATTCGTTTGCAACTTCAAAAGGCATATTTTTTTCCTCCCTTTATGTATGTGAACAATTATTTTATGCGTGAAATCATGCGACAATGATGATTTTTAGTCATAATACACCATCTTCATCATATATCTTAATCATAATATCATGCTTTCTATCAAATTTCAATAGATTATTGCGAATTTTTTTATTTCTTTGCGTAAAATTACCCTTTTAATCCTCTGCAGAAGGCTCTGACGAGACTTGAGCTGAAGAAACTGCTTCAACCGATGAGGTCGATTTCTCAAAATAGCTGTCCTCGTATTGCAGGCGGATGGTTCCCATCGCCTTTCCATTGTAATCTGCGTCGACCGATTTTATGATCTGGACCGCCTTCTTCATCTTTTTATTCAGGTCCTCCATTGAACCGAACTCCAGAGTCAATCGGTTATCGTAGACCAACGTGATCTTTGTCGTGTCGTTGATATCGATCATTGTTATATTGCTCAGAGAATTGTCCTTGATCGCTTCCGAGACCTTTTGGAAGACCTCTGACCTCTCACCTATCGAAAAGGTCTTGCCTATCTCATAATCCTCTGTCTCGCACTCTATTAGCGCAACGCCTGCAGGCAATTCCTCTACCAGCTCCAGCGCCTTGTTATTACCGACTAAGAGGTAGCCGTCATCAGTGTTGAAGGCATACTCAGGTTTGACCTCCTTTACGGCAATAACGAGCTTATCAGGCAGGGTCCTGTTCAGGTCAACGCTTGCTAAATAGGGCAATTCTTCGGTCAGGATCTGCTCAATTTTACCGTCGTTGAGCAAGAACATGTTGTCACCGACTCTTATACCGCTTTCCTTGATTATCTGCTCAGCGGTATACCGACTGTCGCCCTTGACTTTGACCTGTGAGATGTTGAAAAACACCGTAAGCGATAACGCAATAAAAACTGCAACAGCAACCAACAGCAACACCGCCAGAACGATCTTGCCGCGACTTCGACGTTTTTTGCGACGTTTTACAGTTGTGGTTTTCCTTTGAGGCATTTTTCATTCTCCCTTTTTATATTTGCACCAAGCGAGGTCAAGACCTGCTCGATGTTTTCATATCCCCTGTCAATGTGGCAGACCTGCGACAGCACCGATCTGCCCTCCGCGACCAAGGCGGCCAACACAAGCGCCGCACCGCCGCGCAGATCGGTAGCCTCGACGTCCGCAGAGGTCAAGCGAGGTACTCCCTCAACGACTGCGACCCTGTCGATCACCTTGATGTTTGCGCCCATTTTAAGCAGGCCTTCGACATACTTATATCGGTTGCTGAATATATTCTCCACAAACAGCGATGTGCCGTGTGCCTTCGTTACCGTTGCAAGCATTATCGGCTGGGCATCTGTCGGAAATCCGGGATATTCCTTCGTGCTTACGTCTTTTATGCGGTGCAGTATCCCGTTTGAGCGCACTGTTATCGCGTTATCCGCGGCAGTGACGTCACAGCCCATTTCTTCAAATCGGGGCAACACAGAAACAAGATGGTCTTCTTTTATGCTGTTTATTCGAACCTTTCCTCCGCAGAGCGCTGTTGCACACATGTATGTTACACCTGCTATACGGTCTGGTATGACGGTATGCTCACAGCCATGTAGCATTGGCACTCCATCGATAGTTATAACTGTACTTGAATCGCCCGTGATCTTCGCACCCATTGACCTGAGATGATCGGCAAGGTCTGATATTTCGGGCTCTTTTGCGGCGTTGCGGATGACTGTCGTGCCCTTTGCGGTGCTCGCCGCTATCATAATGTTTTCTGTCGCGCCCACGCTCGCTATAGGCAGGTCGATAACACAGCCTACAAGCCCTTTCGGAGCGTCGCAGAATATATGTCCGTGTTCTTCGCTGATATTTACACCCATTCGCCTGAAGGCGTCAAGGTGAAGGTTGATAGGCCGTATCCCCAGTTCACAGCCGCCGGGGATCGACACCACCGCCCTGCCAAAGCGTGATAACAGCGCACCTAAAAACAGCACCGACGAGCGCATACTGCACATCAAACGGTCGTTTACCTCATAGCGATCGGCACTGTCTGCACAAACAGCCATGGTGCCGTCTTTATAATCACAGCGGCAGCCGAGAGAACGCAAGATCTCTGCGGATGCATGAACGTCAGTCAGGTCGGGGCAATTATGTATCACACAGGTGCCGTCGCAAAGCATACACGCCGCGAGTATCGGCAACACGCTGTTTTTGGCACCCTGGAGCGTCATTTCCCCATTAAGACGGGAGCCGCCTTCAATTAAAAGTTTTGCCATTATGACCACTCCTGCAAATCATGAAATATACTTCACTCTATGCAGGGCGGTATTGGTTTGTCAATTTTGATTGTAAAGTGACATTATTACGTCGTAGATGCGCTTGTTTGTATCGAGAATAGCAGATCTTCTTGCATTCAGGGACAACTCAAGCAGCTTTTCAGGATGCTCTAACAGGTCGCTTACAATGCTGACGACGCTCTCTTTATTCAGATCCTTCTCCTCGATAATACGCGCCGCATCCTTGTCAACAAGGGTCATTGCGTTGAAATACTGATGGTTTTCCGCTACGTTTGGCGACGGGATAAGCACCGACGGCTTCGCCTGTGCCTGCAGTTCGCTGACAGTAATAGCGCCCGAACGGCATATAACGAGGTCTGCCGCCGCGAGCAGCAGGTCCATATTGTTGATATACTCGGTTATGTGCAGGTTTTCTGCGTTCAGGTCGACGCCGCGCTCTTTGAGAAGCTGAGGCATCAGCTCAACGCCGTATTTTCCGGTTGCATGGAAATGCTGATATTTTCCGCTCTTCCAATGCCACTCCATAATATCCGCCGCCGCCTCGTTTATACGGCGTGCTCCGAGCGAGCCGCCGAAGGACAGTATCATAAGGCGGTCATCAAGGCCGAGCTCTTTTCGCGCTTTTTCCTTTGTCATCTGAATGACCGATTCACGAACAGGGTTACCGGTTATGATCGGCTCGTTTTTTGAGTTGAAGAACTTTGCCGCTTCAGGCATCGCAAGCATAACGGCATCCATATCGGGTGCAAGAAGCGTGTTTGCCTTTCCTGCAAAGGCGTTTTGCTCATGTATGCAGCACTTTATGCCGAGCTTTGACGCCTGTCTGAGCACGGGGCCGCTTACATATCCGCCCGTTCCCATTACAACATCGGGCTTGAGCTTCAACAACAGCTTTTTTGCATTATATGACGCTGACAAAAGCTTGCTTGCAGCAGAGATGTTACGCTTGATATTGGTGAAATTCAGGCTTCTCTGAAAGCCTTCGACATCGATGGTATAGAAATCTATGTCGGCTGCAGGGACAAGCTTTGATTCAAGACCGCGCTTGGTCCCGATATAGCAAAGCTCTGCTTCGGGATGTCGCGCGCGAATATAATTTGCGACGGCGATCGACGGGTTGATATGTCCGGCGGTTCCGCCGCCTGCAAATAAGATCTTCATAACTGTCCCCTCTTTACGACTTTGA
>CAZDIN010000128.1:0-3669 GCA_964505515.1 uncultured Eubacteriales bacterium
AGGAGGTGCCTCGACTGTGATCTGCGGAGATGTTTTTGACCTTGACCACACCTTGTTTGACCGCTATGCGACAACGAAGAAGGCGGCACCTTATTTTTTTGAAAAGGCGGGCGACCTTCTCCCCGACGGCGTATCACATGAGGATTTCATCAACGCACTCTGCGAAGCCGACCGCAGCTTTGTCATTTACGGCTGGCCCGCGGTATTTGATGCGCTGTGCAAGGGCGGTGTCCTGCGTGACGGTTATACCTTTGAGAATTACAGAAAGGCGCTGCTTTACAGTTTTTCCAAGGTCGCGATCCCCTTTGACTTTGCGAAGCCGACCCTGCGCGCCATTCGCGAAAGAGGGCTTAAATGCGCCCTGCTGACCAACGGGTTCGCCGAGCTTCAATGCAAAAAGCTGCGTATGCTCGGCCTTGAGGACGCCTTTGACGCGACCCTGATGCTCGAAAGCGGCATGAAAAAGAAGCCTGAGCCGGAGCCGTTTTTGACCATGTCGCAAATGCTCGGTATCGCGCCCGAGCAGCTCTTGTATGTCGGCGACAACCCGATCAACGACGTGCAGGGCGCACGCAACGCAGGGTACCTGCCCGTGTGGGTTCGCACTACGGGAGTATGGCCCGACGGGGTCGAGCCTGCGCCATACGAGATCGACGACGTCAGCGAGCTTCCTGCTCTGTTAGACCGAATAAACTGAACGCCGCAAGGAGATCCTTGCGGCGTTTTTGACTGATACGAATTATGCGCGCTGTTTAAGCTCGCTCTTGACCTCGTCAAAGGTGTCGGTCAGTTCCTTCTCAGGAGCCTTTGTGCAAAGGCTGACGATAACGGCAACCGCCAGACCGAAAAGGAATGCAGGCAGCAGCTCGTAGATATCAAGGACAGTGCCTTTGAAGAAATAGCGGATGACAAACTTCCAGAAGAAGACCATCGCGCCGCCCGAAAGCATACCCGCGATGGCGCCGTACTTGTTGGCGCGTTTCCAGAAAAGTCCCAGCAGGACGATGGGGCCGAAGGCGGCGCCGAAGCCTGCCCACGCGAACGAAACGATGTTGAACACCGAGCTGTCGGGATCGCGAGCCAGGAAGACGGCGATGATCGAGATGATGACAACGCAGACACGCGCGATAATAACTGTGGCCTTTTCCGACAGCTTGACCTTGAAGGTGTTGACAAGGATATCCTGCGTTACACCCGACGAAGCGGCAATGAGCTGAGAGTCGGCGGTCGACATGGTGGATGCAAGAATACCTGAGATGAAGATACCCGAAACAAAAGCAGGCAGGTAGCCCATTCGGCTAATATAGGATGAAATGTCAACGATGATGGTCTCTGCGGCAGATGCGCTGTCATAGGGTCCGACGATGCCTGCATTCATGAGGCTGAGACCGACAATGCCGATCAAAACTGCGATTCCCATAGATATGACGACCCATACACTTGCGATACGGCGAGAGGTCTTAAGCTTTTCGGGGTCCTCGATCGCCATAAAGCGCAGCAGGATGTGGGGCATGCCGAAGTAGCCGAGTCCCCACGCAAGAGTGGAGAAGATCGCAAGCGCACCAAAAGAGCCGGTCGTACCGCTTGCGACGTCGAATCCCTTGAAGAGATCAAGGTATCCATCCATTGAGCCGACGTTTGCGATAACGTTATCAAAGCCGCCGACGAAGCCCTCACCCAATCCGAGAACAACAAACAAAGCGATCGTCATAACGATGCTCTGAACAAGGTCTGTGGTGGATGCGGCAAGAAATCCTCCGAGGGTGCAGTAGCCGACGATAACTACAGCGCTGAGCACCATGGCGAGAGTGTAGTCCATGCCGAACATGTTAGCGAACAGCTTACCGCAGGCTGAGAAGCCCGACGCGGTATACGGAATGAAGAAAACGATGATGATAACACCCGCAATAACAGACAGGATGTTAGCGCGGTCACCGAACCGCTTTGCAAAAAACTCAGGAATGGTAAGGGCGTTGATCTTTTCGGTGTACTTTCTCAATCTCTTTGCAACGAACAGCCAATTGAGATATGTACCCACCGACAGACCAATAGCCGTCCACACCGCCTCGGCCAAGCCGGTCATCAGTGCAAGTCCGGGAATTCCCATCAGCAGATAAGCACTCATGTCCGACGCCTCGGCGCTCATAGCGGTAACGAGCGGTCCCAATTTACGACCGCCGAGATAAAAGTCACTCGCGGTCTTGTTGCGCTCCGCAACCGAAAAACCGATCAACAGCATCATCAGCATATACAGCAAAATTGCCGCTAATGATATCCAATCATAAACCAACATAAACAGTCCTCCTTACAAATACTTTACCATTGTAACACACAAAAGCGCGTTTCACAAGCCAAAACGGTATGTTTTTTACATAAAAACACGAAATTTTCATAATTTTCTGCAGAGAGACCTCGGAAACGTAAATGCATAAAATTTTTCTTCCAAAAATCACAGGCGGATGTTATACTGTTAAAGGAATTATGCCAAACTCTTACCGTAATACTTATTGTAAAAGGAGTGCAGCTTATGAGCAAATTCAACGGAGCGGTCGACCAGACCTCCCTTTTCAAGCTCGGTTACGGACTATACGCCGTCACCTGCCGCGAGGGTGAAAAGGACAACGCGACCATTGTAAATACTGTTATGCAGGTCACTCAGGTGCCGCTTTGCGTCGCTGTGGCAATGAGCAAGGACGGATATTCCTGTCAGGTAATTCAGCGTACGGGTGTTTTGAACGTCAACGTTTTGTCGGTCGACACGCCCTTTTCCGTGTTCGAGAAGTACGGATTTCAAAGTGGCAGGAATGTCGACAAATTTGCCGGATGCGACCCCGAAAGATCGACCAACGGCCTCGCCGTTATCTCCGACTACTCGAATGCCTGCCTGTCGCTGAAGGTCGATAATACCGTTGACCTTGGAAGCCACATCATGTTCCTGTGTTCCGTCACCGAAGCGAGTGTCCTCAGCGACCGCGACTCGATGACCTATGACTATTATCACAAGAACGTCAAGCCGCAGCCTAAAGCCGCCGCAAAAAAGGGCTTTGTCTGCAAGATATGCAACTATGTCTACGAGGGCGAGGAGCTTCCCGAGGATTTTGTCTGTCCTATCTGCAAGCACGGTGCCGCCGACTTTGAGCCGATATCCTAAACCCGTTCTGATAAGCAAAGCCACCCCTGCAGCGCAGGGGTGGCTTTGCTTAATCCTCTTTTTTGCGGAGCTTTTCTTTGCTTCCGTCGGGACGCTGGATGTATGTGTTGTCAAGCTGTCCGACCAGCGACGCCTTGAAGGAGTCGATGTATTCGCGGCGCAGTTTTTCCCTTTCCGCAGTTTCCGCCTCGGTAAGCGGACCCTGCTTCGCCTTTCGCGCAAGCTCGTTGATTCGGTCGATCTTTTTCTGTTCCATAATTACTCCTTTTATCTACACTTCAATTCGCACTTGGCTTCCGCCTGCGCGGTCCTTGGTAACGATGACCTGTCGGTCAATGCAACGCTTGAGCTCTCCGACGTGGCTGATGATTCCTATCAGCCTGTTGCCTGCCGAAAGGTCGCCAAGCACCGCCATTGCCTGCTCAAGCGATTCCTCATCGAGCGAGCCGAAGCCCTCGTCGATAAACATAGCATCCAACTGAATACCGCCTGCCGTCGACTGCACAACATCCGAAAGG
>CAZDIN010000129.1:0-3620 GCA_964505515.1 uncultured Eubacteriales bacterium
CGGTATTCCTGATAAGAATACAGAGGACGAGAAAATTCCCGCGGTACCACCTCAGTTTGCCGATCTCTCACGAAAACGGCCTTTGAGAGTGTCATCTAACACTCTTGTTCTGTTACGGGAACTCCCGTTGCAGCCTACTTGAAACATATGATCTCGTTCGGTGCACTGCTTGCAGGAGGAATTCGTTTTGAACATCACAATTGTCTTACACCACCCGACAACTCTCTCGATGTTGAGTTCAAAATTACTTATTCCTGCTCAAACGCATTTGTTGTCTGTATTATAACGCTTTACTATGATATAGTCAATATTTTTTTGCCAGCCGTAATATTATGACAAAATTTGCTTATATGCATAGGCTATAATTCAATGGGGATGAGGTTATGGTCGTATATGCAGATGTTTTGGTGTTGCTTAATTTCTACGTTGATTACTTCTTGCTTCTTGCTACTGAAAAGCTATGCCGCTCTTCAGTCAAGGTATTCCGCAGGATAATTGCGGCAATCGTGTCGGCACTGTTTTCGCTTGTGATATTTCTTCCTGAAAAGGGTGCCTTTGTAAGTATTTCGATAAAGCTCATATGTGCAGTAGCTACCGTTGTAACTGCGTTTGGAGTAAGATCAGTGCGTGATCTTATGCGCAGTGTGTTTACATTCTTCGCGGCGAGCTATGCCTTTGCAGGCGGTATGATGGCGCTGTCAATGATATTCTCGGTATCGGGTGTCGTCATTAGGAATTCGGCAGTATACTGCAACATATCACCATTATTTCTTCTTGGTGCGACAACTGTGTTCTACTTGCTGATAAAGGTATACGTTTTCGTCAGTAAGCGCAGGTCAACGTCAGAGCAGTTCGTAAACATGCAGGTCACATACTCAAACACTTCGGTGAAACTAAAAGCCTTTGTCGACACGGGGAACGGATTAACTGACAGTATAAGCGGTGCACCGGTGATAGTTATAAGCAGACAGATGACAGATAAAATAATCGGTAAACAAAATACCGACTATATTCTATCGATGGATCCTAAGGCGAATACGGTAAGAGGCTTTCGGCTTATTCCGTATAACGCCGTCGGTGCAAAAGGTATACTGGCGGCATTCAGACCGGATTCTGTTAACATAGAAGGGCAGATATTATCGCAGGATGTTTACATAGCAGTAAGTCCTACGCCGCTTCGAGATGGAATTGAAGCAATTATCGGACCTGATCTAATAGACTATAATGGTGGGGTAGAGCAATGTATCAGCGTTTAAGATTGAAGATAATGATGCTTTTAGGCCGATTAGGCTGGGTAGACGAGATCTACTATATCAACGGTCCCGACATTCTTCCTGCGGCACTTACGCGCGCTCAGGAGGTTGCCCTAATGGAAAGATACGCGCTTGGTGACATGTCGGTTCGCGAGGAACTGATAGTTCATAATCTGCGCTTAGTTGTATACATAGCCAAAAAGTTTGAGGTAGTCGGCGCAGGCGTAGAGGACCTGATCTCTATCGGGACGATCGGACTTATAAAGGCAGTGAACACCTTCCGTCCTGAGAAAAACATAAAGCTTGCTACCTACGCATCGCGGTGCATTGAAAATGAGATATTGATGTACATGCGCAAGACTACTCAGCTTAAGACCGAGGTTTCGATCGATGAGCCTTTGAATATTGATTGGGACGGAAATGAGCTGTTGTTATCCGATGTATTGGGTAGTGAGCCGGACCTGATAAACAGAGGAATAGAAAATGAGGACGAGGTCTGCACCCTCAGAGGACTTGTGCTGAATCTGCAACCTCGGGAAAAGCTGATAATGGAAATGCGGTTTGGAATGGGTGGATATGAGGAGCATACTCAAAAGCAGGTCGCAGATCTGTTAGGTATATCTCAATCCTACATCTCAAGATTAGAGAAAAGAATAATAGAACGGCTTAAAAGGGATCTTGAAAAGGTAGGATAAAAGGGTAATGAACACATTGCCTGCCGCATAGCATATATTGAATATGTACCTATATTTTTGCAATAGAAGTCATGATTCCCTTATCGGTCAGGTCAAGAATACCGTAGCTTTTTCTTGAGGTGTCGCGAGGCAATGCGATCGAGCCCGGATTCATAAAGTAAACTCCGTCGTGATAAGCCTCATAAGAACAATGTGTGTGACCGAACAGAACGACCTTTGCAGATTGCTGTTCGGCTGCCTTCATAAGCCTTTCAATGCCGTACTTCACATCAAAAGTGTGACCGTGACAGGCAAATATCTTTACACCTGCTAAGGTCAACAGCTTTACGCTCGGATAGTCAGACGACCAATCACAGTTTCCGGCAAGAATGTGACAGGTAAGATCAGGATAGCAGTATTGAATTTGCTCCATCTGCGTAGCGCCGTCGCCGAGAAAGATCAGATGTGACGCATCGGGATGGGTATCGATAGCAGCTTCAATTCCGCTTACAGAGCCGTGGGAATCAGAAATGACCAGAACTTTCATATAATCACCGCTGATATTTTATCATAATTTGGAGTGGGTTTTCAATGGCAAACAACGCTAATTACGACAAAATGTTTGAAATGCTCTCAAAAAGGATCGGCACCGACCCTGAAAAACTCAGGAGTGTGGCGCAGAACGGCTCGATCGAGGATCTCATGCGAAGCATGAATCCTAATGACGCAATGAAAATTCAAAATCTTCTGCAAAACAAGACCGAGCTTGAACGACTCATGAAGTCGGAACAGGCTCAGGCGATCCTGAAGAAACTTTCCGAGGGTAAGTAAGTGGAAGACCTGTCTGCAAAATTAACACAACTGTTAAACGACCCTGAAGGCATGAAGCAGTTGCAATCCATGGCTCAGGGGTTACTCGGCGAGGGCGGATTGGATATCTCCGCCCTTATGCCGAAGGAAGAAACAATGCCCGTTATGCCTGACCTGAGTGGGTTAACGGGCGGTATATCGCCCGACCAGCTGAACATGATGATGAAGCTGATGTCTGCCTTCAACAGCACGAAGGATGACGACAGAACGAGACTGCTTATGGCATTGCGTCCGCATTTATCCGATAAGCGAAAGGAAAGGGTAGATCATGCGATCAAGCTGCTTAAGCTTGCGTCAGTGCTTCCTTTGATAAGCGAGAGCGGAATTTTTAAGCTGTGAGGTGAACGTTACGGAATATTCGATCAGTGATTGGGATAGAATGCAGCGCGAGGCTGAGCAGCGTGTTAGGGCGTCTCGTATGAAAAATTCTGTCAGGGTCGGAGGAGAGGTAGCCATGCCCGACTTTGTCAAACCGCGTGAACATAGTGAGGCTACTGAGGTTCACAGAACAGCATATACCAAAAAGAAGGGCATCTTTGACCTTTTGAACCTGAATAATTTTGAGCTTGATGCAGATCGCTCAATGGTCTTGATGTTGCTTGCGTTGCTGTCGGGGGACAAAAATGATGAGCTGTTGACCCTTGCATTGTTATATATCATGCTATGATACAGCGTATCCGTTTGGATGTGCTGTATTTTTATCTTCCAATCTGCCTAAATTACACGCTAAGCGGTTGACAAAAATGCCGTGAAGTGATACAATCATCAAAATAAGAATTGAATTATTCGGCATGTTTATAAGGAGGAGCTTATGGCAATTTTT
>CAZDIN010000130.1:0-3596 GCA_964505515.1 uncultured Eubacteriales bacterium
CCGACGCAGTCCTCGCCGTTCATTATCTGCTTTAGAAATGCAGAGTTATACCAGCGTATCTTATTATCGGACACCGCCATTACAGGAAGCCCAAGCTGTGCTATGACCCCTGAACGCTCTCCCATTTGCTCGCTGATGCTCTCAAGCATGCGGCGTGCGCGCTTGGCCTTGCTGAAGGAGTGAAGCAGGACATAAACCGCCAGAACCGCGGCAATACTCAGCTCTACAAGACAGACAACAGGATGATCCATTATTCCGCTGACTACAGCCTGAGCCGTAAGCAGTATCAGCATCACAACAGGCAGAACACCTGTAACAGATATTCGGTTTTTCATTCAGGTCACCTCACTTGGTAAACAGATGTGAAGATCAGGCTCAGACCTCCATGATGATCGGCAGGATCATCGGTGAGCGGCGTGTACATTCAAAAAGATATCTGGAAAGCTCATCTCTTACTCGGTTTTTGATATAAGCCCAATCGCGTTTTGAGCAATCGGCTAACACATGGCAGGCTACCGAGCGGATATCGTCAAGCAGCTGCTCCGATTCGCGAACATAAACAAAGCCGCGTGTTACGATCTCAGGCCCCGAAACGATCTCGCCCGAATAGGAGTCGATGGCCATGACCACCGCAATAAGTCCGTCCTCCGACAGATGCTTGCGGTCGCGCAAAACGATGCTTCCGACATCGCCGACCCCAAGTCCGTCGACGAGCACCTGCCCTGCCTGAACGGAAGATACCGTCTTCATCGAGCCGGGGGTAAACTCAACCACGTCGCCAAGGTGGGATATCTTGATATTATTTTTGTCCATGCCGATGTTCTGCGCGTTTTTGGAGTTCGCGAACAGATGGCGGTATTCGCCGTGGACGGGCATAAAGAACTTCGGCTTGGTAAGGTTCATGATAAGCTTAAGCTCCTCGGCACAGGCGTGTCCCGACACATGCACGTCGTACATCTTCTCAAACACGACCTCTGCGCCGAGCTTCAGCAGCTCGTTGATGACACGCGACACAAGCTTTTCGTTGCCGGGGATGGGGTTTGCGGAAATAACGATAACATCACCTGAGGTCACCGACACCTTTCGGTGATCGGAAAAAGCCATACGATGCAAGGCGGACATCGGCTCACCCTGCGAGCCTGTGGTTACGATGACCGTCTGCTCGGGTGTATAACGGCGGATAGCATCGATGTCGATGAGTATTCCCTTTGGAATATTGAGGTATCCCAATTCCTCTGCGACCGCAACGGCATTTATCATGCTGCGGCCCGAAACAGCCACCTTGCGTCCGTATTTTGCGGCTTCATTGATGACCTGCTGGATGCGGTGGATGTTCGAGGAGAAGGTCGCGACGATGATGCGCTTATCGGCCGAACGGGCAAAGATGCCCGAGAAGGTGTCGCCTACGATGCGCTCGGTAGGTGTAAATCCGGGGCGCTCGGCATTGGTGGAGTCGGCGAACAGAGCAACCACGCCCTCCTCGCCAAGCTCGGCAAATCGGGCAAGGTCAATAACATGACCGTCGATAGGTGTCATATCGATCTTGAAGTCGCCCGTATGGACATAAAGTCCTGCGGGGCAGCGTATCGCCATTGCCACAGCGTCGGGGATAGAGTGGTTGACGTGGATAAACTCCACGCTGAAGCAGCCCGCGCGGATAACATCGCCCGGCTTGCGCACGTTGAGCTTAACGTTCGACAGCTTGTGCTCCTTGAGTTTGCCCTCGATAAGACCGAGGGTCAGCCTTGTGCCGTAGATGGCGACATTCAGCTCCTTGAGCAGATAGGGAATGGCGCCGATGTGGTCCTCATGTCCGTGGGTCACAAAAAGTCCGCGAATCCTGTCCTTGTTTTTGAGAATGTAGGTGAAATCAGGGATAACGATGTCAATACCCGGCATATCTTCGTCGGGGAACGACATGCCGCAATCAACGAGGATGATGTCATCTCCGCACTCGAATACGGTCAGGTTCTTCCCGATCTCCTCAAGGCCTCCCAAGGGTATTACCCTAAGCGGCGTGACCTGAACAGGCGGCTTGCCCGTGCGTGACTTTGAGGCGGACTGACGCGGCTTGCCTGCAGGCTTTTTTGCGGTATTGCGCGGCCTGCGCTTTCCCTCTGCGGCAAGAGCTTCGTTAGACAACTGCTTGTTCGTGTTACGGTTATTCGTGGAATGTTCTGTTTTTTGTGTCATAAAAATAAATACTCCGTTTCTTGCGGTGCATACAGATGCTCCGCCATATCAAAAAATTATATAAGGATCTTTTGATCCTTGTATGTATCCCGCCGACCTCTTGTGACGGGGCTGTTCCTCTTAAAAA
This sequence comes from uncultured Eubacteriales bacterium, assembly GCA_964505515.1. Taxonomy (GTDB): domain Bacteria; phylum Bacillota; class Clostridia; order Oscillospirales; family Acutalibacteraceae; genus RGIG2206. Next base: position 2,321 of record CAZDIN010000130.1, read on the forward strand.
CGACCTCTTATTTGTTTCGGCAGGATAAATTCCGCCTACTACTCCACACTATCCCATTGTAATTTTTTATTATATAGTAAGATCGCACCTTTGTCAAGGTCGGTGACGAGCTAAAAAAGGCTTACAAAGCGGCCTGAATTTATCATTGCCCATACAGGAAAGATTTAATCGGCATATATCCCTTTGAAAAAGAAAAAACTATCGGTTGAAAGGAGGAAAGAGCATGAAAAAACATCCTTCCAAACCACCGAAAAAAACCATGAGCGAAACGGTTGCGTCCATCGTTCATACACCGCCGAGCAGGTTTGACCCTCAGGGCATGTATACAGGCAAACCTATGGACGAAAACGAGCAACCCAAGCAGGACGAGGACGACCTTTGAGCCGTCGGGCGCACAGACGAAACTTTTTTGTTGAATTAACTGCAATTGGGCTGTATAATGAAACCAACAAATATAATCAGGAGCTTTCGTTATGGTTTCAAAGATCTACAGTCTGGGGTTATTCGGAATGGACGCCTTTACCGTCGAGGTGGAGGCCGACTTGTCGCAGGGACTTCCGTGCTTTGACATAGTCGGTCTGCCCGACGCTTCGGTCAAGGAGTCGCGCGACCGCGTGCGCGCCGCCTTCAAAAACTGCGGATTTAAGTTTCCTGTAAGCCGTATAACACTCAATCTCGCGCCTGCCGACGTTCGCAAGGAGGGGCCGCTCTACGACCTGCCGATACTGACCGCTCTGCTGTGTGCAACGGGTCAGCTGCCTGCCCAATGCAGTGACGCCGCCTTTGCAGGCGAGTTGTCCCTTTCGGGAAACATCAGGGCTGTCAACGGCTCTCTTGCTATGGCTATCCACGCAAAAGAGGCCGGATTTAAGCGATTCTTTCTTCCTGCGGTCAACGCCGCGGAGGCATCTGTGGTCGACGGCATCGACATACTCCCTGTAAACGACGTCAAGCAGCTCGTCAGGCACCTTACAGGTGAGGAGCTTATCGCCCCTGCCAAGCCCGAGGATTACCCCTTCCGCGAGCAAGAACAGTATCTTGATTTCTGCGATGTAAAGGGTCAGCATCTTGCTAAAAAGGCGCTTGAGGTCGCCGCCGCAGGAAGTCACAATCTGCTGCTTATCGGGCCGCCCGGATCGGGAAAAAGCATGCTCGCCAAGCGTGTGCCGGGCATACTTCCCGAGATGTCATTTGAGGAACAGATAGAGACCACCAAAATACACTCTATTGCAGGTATCATGCCCGAGGGGGTACCGCTTATCACAAAGCGTCCCTT
>CAZDIN010000131.1:0-3520 GCA_964505515.1 uncultured Eubacteriales bacterium
TAACGCTTATCGTCCTCAACGCCGACGCTCTTGACATCGGGCACAGCGATGAAATACTGCCACACCTTCTTTGCAAGGCCGCACTTGTCGAACTCCTCGCGGAGAATGGCGTCAGCCTCACGCAGTGCATGCAGGCGGTCGCGTGTGATCGCACCAAGGCAACGCACTCCAAGGCCGGGGCCCGGGAAGGGCTGGCGGTTCACCATTTCATCGGGCAGGCCGAGCGCCGAGCCGACGACACGCACTTCGTCCTTATAGAGCAGCTTGACCGGCTCAACGAGCTCCATCTTCATATCCTCAGGCAGACCGCCGACGTTATGGTGAGCCTTTACGCCGTCGCTCTCAAGAATGTCGGGGTAGATGGTTCCTTGCGCAAGGAAGGAGATGCCCTCAAGCTTTCCTGCTTCCTCGTCAAAGACCTTTATGAACTCGCCGCCGATTATTTTACGCTTGGTTTCGGGGGCCGAAACACCTTCCAACAGGTTCAAAAAGCGGTCGGTAGCATCAACGTAGATAAGGTTTGCGTCGAGTCCGTTTCTGAACACCTCGATTACCTGCTCACTCTCGCCCTTACGCATAAGGCCGTGATTTACGTGCACGCAAACCAACTGTTTGCCGATAGCCTTGATAAGCAGAGCTGCGACGACCGAGCTATCAACACCGCCCGACAGTGCGAGCAGTACCTTGCCGTTTCCGACCTGTTCACGAACTGCCGCGACCTGCTCGTTGATAAAACGGTCTGCGAGCGCCTTGGTGGTGATACGTTCCATGTTTTCGGGACGTCTGCACAAATCCATTTTCAATTCCCCCATATAATATTAAAATGATAATAAAGTATAGCACATATTATTTTTACTTTCAATGGCTGTAAGGTGGTTTTTTTGAAAAATTTTACCTTTTTACAGCGGCAAACACAAAAGGTGGCAGAACAAGTCTGCCACCAAGACGGTATGATTATAAGCCCATTCTCTCGAGGAGCATTTTAGAGCAATCAAGCTGATTGGGGATGTTGCCGTTTTCGTCGCGCACGCGCCAGATGTCAGGAGTGATCTCGTCAGCGACATACATTTTGCCGTTCTCGTCGTATCCTACTTCGATCTTGAAATCGATAAGGGTAAGGCCGAGAGGCGCAAGCTCCTTCTTAAGAACCTCACCGACGCGGGCAAGAATGTCAAGAGCCTCGTCATACTGGCCCTCCTTCAAAAGTCCCTTCATGATGCAAAGACGCTCGCTGATGAGGGGATCGCCCTGAATGTCGTCCTTAAGTGTGACCTCGGCGTATGCGGGATCGAAGACGATGCCCTCCTCCAAGGTGAAGCGGCGGCACATGCTGCCTGCGGTGAAGTAGCGGAGCACGAACTCGAGCTTCGGAACGGTCAGGTTACGGACCTGCATAAGACCCTTGTCGATATCGGCGTTGATGTAATGGGTGGGGATGCCGTTTTTCTCCACAAGCTCGAAGAAGTATTTGGAGATGGTAAGACCGACCTTGCCCTTACCCTCAACGCTTCCGCCGACGGTGTTTGAGCCGGGGTCGAACACGCCGTTTTCACCGGTCATGCTATCCTTAAAAAACAAACTTACAACGTTCTTTTCCTCGTCGAGAAGAACATCTTTTGTTTTACCTGAGTAGAGTGTTTTCATTTTTATTATCTCCTTTGATGAAATATATTCCGCTTTGATCTTGCTCAAAGTGTTGATAACAAAAGCTGTCGCTTAGACATTGATCTGAGCCTGATATCCGAGCTGGTCAGCGTATCGGTCAAGCACAGGCTTAACCTGTTCAAGCAGAAACTCATCCGTCTGCTCGGGCGCGCGACCGATAAAGTTTTCCGGCTTGAGAATGTCGAGTATCTCATCCTTGCTCATGCGGAAAACAGGGTCGGCGGCGATGCGGTCAACAAGGTCGTTTGAAAGCCCGTCGACCTTAATGCGAGAGGCGGCAGCTACCGAATGCTGACGGATGCGCTCATGCAGCTCCTGACGGTCACCTCCGCGTTTTACGGCGTTCATCATAATGTTCTCGGTCGCCATAAAGGGAAGCTCGTCCTCAAGATGCTTTGCGATGACCTTGGGATATACCACAAGCCCGTCGACGACGTTAAGGTAAAGGGACAGCACTGCGTCGGTCGCAAGGAAGGCTTCGGGGATGCTGATACGCTTGTTCGCGGAGTCGTCGAGGGTACGCTCGAACCACTGAACAGAAGCGGTAACGGCAGGGTTCATGGCGTCGCACAAAATATAGCGCGCAAGGGCGGCTATACGCTCGCTTCTCATGGGGTTGCGCTTGTAAGCCATCGCAGATGACCCGATCTGGCCCTTTTCAAACGGCTCCTCGATCTCTTTGAGGTGAGCGAGAAGTCGGATATCGTTGGAGAATTTGGTCGCGCTCTGTGCGATGCCCGAAAGAACGTTCAGCACAAAGCTGTCAACCTTGCGTGAGTAGGTCTGACCCGAAACGGCCGCGACCTTCGCAAAGCCCATTTTCTCAGCGATCTTCATATCAAGCTGACGGCATTTTTCGTGGTCGCCGTCAAAAAGCTCAAGGAAGCTCGCCTGGGTTCCCGTAGTACCCTTGCAGCCGAGCAGAGCCATCCGGTCGATGCGATGCTCAAGCTCATCAAGGTCCATAAGCAGCTCGTTCAGCCAAAGGGTAGCGCGCTTGCCGACGGTAGTAGGCTGTGCGCTCTGGAAATGGGTAAACGCCAGCGTAGGCAGAGAGCGATATTCAGCGGCGAATTTGCCAAGCTGGTCGATAAGGGAAACCAGCTTCTTACGGATAAGCTTCAGTGCCTTAGTCATTACGATTATGTCGGTATTGTCACCGACGTAGCAGCTGGTAGCGCCAAGATGGATGATACCCTTGGCCTTGGGGCACTGAACACCGTAGGCATAGACGTGCGACATGACATCGTGGCGGCAGACCTTTTCACGTTCGACAGCGACATCATAATTGATATCGGTCGCGTGGGCCTTGAGCTCGTCGATCTGCTCGGAAGTTATAGGCAGACCAAGCTCCATTTCAGACTCTGCCAAGGCGATCCAAAGGGCGCGCCAGGTGGTAAACTTCATATCGTTGGAAAACAGGTGCTGCATTTCCTTGCTGGCGTAACGGGAGCAAAGAGGACTCTGATATGTATCGTTCATGTCGTACCTCCAACCGTAGATTCATCTGATAACAGGAGTATTATACACAAAAAAACCCCGTGTGTCTACGGGTCTAAACCAATTTTTTGTAATTTTTTGTATCAAAGGGGAGAAACTGAATTTGACACTTGACAAGATGGGAACTATTGTGATATTATAATGTACGCTGCAAAACGATGGAGAGGTACCGAAGCGGTCATAACGGGGCGGTCTTGAAAACCGTTAGAGAGCAATCTCACATGGGTTCGAATCCCATCCTCTCCGCCAACCGAACCAATCAGCAGAAACGTTAAAATATACCGCTGGCAACAGCAAAACACCAACACTTGCAGAAATACCCAAGTGGTGAAGGGGCTCCCCTGCTAAGGGAGTA
>CAZDIN010000132.1:0-3503 GCA_964505515.1 uncultured Eubacteriales bacterium
ACATCAAGCGTGGCGGTAAGGTATGGATCAAGATTTTCCCCGACAAGCCTATCACTGAGAAGCCTGCCGAGACTCGAATGGGTTCCGGTAAGGGCGCAGTTGAGTACTGGGTTGCCGTTGTGAAGCCCGGCCGCGTCATGTTCGAGATGGACGGCGTTGCTGAGGATGTAGCTAAGGAGGCTATGCGTCTCGCAAGCCACAAGCTCCCCATCAAGACCAAGTTCATCGTGAAAGAGGAGGCATAAGACATGCAGGCAAAGGAACTGAGAAGCATGACTGCTGCAGAGCTTGAGACCAAGCTCCAGGAGCTGAAGAAAGAGCTCTTTAACCTCCGCTTCCAGCACGCAGTTAACCAGCTTGAGAACCCCCATCAGATCGCTGAGGTCAAGCACGACATCGCTCGCGTGATGACTGTTCTCAACGAGAAGAACGCGTAAGGAGGAACTATCATGGAAAGAGCACTGAGAAAGAGCCGCGTTGGTATGGTCGTCAGCAACAAGATGGACAAGACCATCGTAGTGGCCATCGAGGACAACGTTAAGCACCCCGCTTACGGTAAGATCGTCAAGCATACCCTGAAGGTACACGCTCACGACGAGAACAACGAGTGCGCCATCGGCGACCGTGTCGAGATCATGGAGACCCGTCCCCTGTCCAAGACCAAGAGATGGAGACTGGTTCAGATCATCGAGAAGGCTAAGTAATTTAACCTTTATCAATATCTGCCAAGGGACCGGGCAGGGAAAACATACGGTCGGAATTCGAATAGTAGATACGTAGTGGCGTATTGAAACAGTAGGAGGAAAAGTAACTATGATTCAGCAGGAATCTAGGATGAAGGTTGCCGACAACACCGGTGCAAAGGAACTCCTTTGCATCCGTGTTCTGGGCGGCACCGGTCGTCGTTACGCAAACATCGGTGATGTCGTTGTTTGCTCTGTTAAGAAGGCCGCCCCCGGTGGTATGGTCAAGAAGGGTGACGTCGTAAAGGCTGTCATCGTCAGAAGCGTGCACGGCGTTCACCGCGCAGACGGCTCTTACATCAAGTTCGATGAGAACGCAGCCGTCATCATCAAGGAAGACAAGACCCCCCGCGGCACCCGTATCTTTGGGCCTGTCGCAAGAGAGCTTCGTGAGAAGGATTATCTGAAGATCCTGTCTCTGGCTCCCGAAGTACTGTAATGGAGGTAACTGGTAAAATGGCAAAGCTTCATATTAAAACCGGTGACACCGTTATCGTTCTCTCCGGTGATGACAAGGGCGTGAAGGGCGAGGTTATCGCCGTATCCCCCGACGAAGGTAAGGTAATCGTTAAGGGCGCGAACATGATCCACAAGCATGTAAAGCCCCGCAAGCAGGGTGAGACCGGCGGCGTGATCGACGCCGAGGGCGCAATTTACGCCAGCAAGGTAGCCCTTTACTGCTCCAAATGCGACAAGGGCGTTCGCTCCAAGGTTGCAATGGAAGGCGACAAAAAGGTTCGCGTATGCGCCAAGTGCGGCGCAAAGCTGTGAGAGGAGGTAGAGTGACATGGCAAGACTGAAAGATATGTACCGTGAGCAGGTTGCTCCCGCCCTCATGAAGCAGTTCGAGTATTCGAGCGTTATGCAGATCCCGAAGTTTGATAAGATCGTTATCAACATCGGCGCAGGCGATGCCAAGGAGAATTCCAAGGTTATCGACAACATTATCAACGATCTGACCATCATTGCAGGTCAGAAGGCAGTACCTACCGTTGCTAAGAAATCCGTTGCAAACTTCAAGCTCCGTCAGGGCATGAAGATCGGTGCAAAGGTAACCCTTCGCGGCGACCGTATGTACGAATTTATGGATCGTTTGTTCAACTTCGCTCTGCCCCGCGTGCGTGACTTTAAGGGTATCAATCCCAATGCATTTGATGGCCGCGGTAACTACTCCCTCGGCCTCAAAGAGCAGCTGATCTTCCCCGAGATCGAGTACGACAAGGTCGAAAAGATCCGCGGTATGGACATCTGCTTTGTTACCACCGCACAGACCGATGCAGAGGCAAGAGAGCTGCTCCGTTTGATGGGCGCTCCCTTCGCACAATAATCCGGAGGTAGTTGAAAATGGCAAAGAAATCCATGATTCTCAAGCAGCAGAAGGAGCAGAAATACTCCACTCGTGCTTACACCAGATGCAAGATCTGCGGCCGTCCCCACTCTTACATGCGTAAGTTTGGCATTTGCCGTATCTGCTTCCGTAACCTCGCTTACAAGGGCGAGATTCCGGGTGTAAAGAAGGCATCCTGGTAATCAGTTGTTTCATTCCGAGCTCGCTCGCTCCCGAGTTTCCTCGGTTGAATAAAACCCCTAACATTCGGTAGGAAATCAGACCAACCTTCAAATTAAGTAAGGAGTTCGATTTAACCCCCGATTGGCCGCCGACCGTAAGGTCGGCAGCAAGAAAAAATGTACTTGCATAAAGGAGGATTATTACTATGCAAATGTCCGACGTTATTGCCGATATGCTCACACGTATTCGCAACGCAAGCGATGCGAAGCACGCCACTGTTGACATCCCGGCATCCAACATGAAAAAGTCCATTGCCGACATCCTCGTTGCTGAGGGCTACGTAAAAGGCTATCAGGTCATCGAAGACGGCAAGCAGGGCACCATCCGCGTAACTCTGAAGTACGCAGCAGGCAAGCAAAAGGTTATCCGCGGTCTTCGCCGCGTATCCAAGCCCGGTCTCCGTATTTACGCAGGCTACGAGGATATGCCTAAGGTTATGAATGGCCTTGGTATTGCCATCGTTTCCACCTCGAAGGGTCTCATGACCGACAAAAAGGCTCGTGAGATGAAAATCGGCGGCGAAGTTCTCGCCTTCGTTTGGTAAGGAGGTACGAAAAGATGTCAAGAATTGGTAGAATGCCCGTTGCGATCCCTGCCGGTGTTATCGTGACTGTGGGTGAAGGCAACCTCGTTACCGTAAAAGGCCCCCTCGGAACCCTTTCCGAGAAATTTGCTCCCGTTCTCACCATTAGTGTTGAGGGCAACGAGGCGATCGTTACCCGTCCCGATGATGAGAAAGAGACCAGAAGCTTGCACGGTCTTACCCGCGCGCTTCTCAACAACATGGTTGTTGGTGTAACAACCGGTTACAGCAAGACCCTCGAAATCGTTGGTGTAGGCTATAAGGTTGTAAAACAGGGCAAGACCCTGCAGCTCTTCCTCGGTCAGTCCCTCGTAAAGGGTCTGCCCCAGGCATCGCTCCAGATCACCGAGCCCGATGGCATCACCTTTGAGGTACCCAATCCCAACACGATCGTTGTAAAGGGTATCAACAAGCAGGAGGTCGGTCAGATCGCAGCGGTTATCCGCAGCAAGCGTCCGCCCGAACCCTACCATGGCAAGGGTGTTAAGTACAGCGACGAATACGTTCGCCGCAAGGCCGGTAAAGCCGGTAAATAATGAAAGGAGTGGAGTAAAATGGTATCGAGAAAAGACAGCAATCAGGCTCGCCTTAAGAGACATAAGAGAGT
>CAZDIN010000133.1:0-3499 GCA_964505515.1 uncultured Eubacteriales bacterium
ATCAAAAGCAGAGCGGCAATTACAGTAGTAACCGCACTTCTGAGGACAAGGCGCCCCTTACGGCGCTGAAAATCACTATAGATAGCATCAGCGTCCTCGACCGAACGGTAATCCTCGATCGTTTCGACCTCGGTCTTATCCTCCTGATCGTCAAAGTTATCCCCAAGGAAATCGAAATCGGTATCGTGTTCAATAATTTTAGTAGCGCCATCAGGCTTTGCTTCAGGCTCGGCAACAGCAGCAGATGAAAATACGGCAGTTTTATCAAGAGTCTCGGCCGAGGTATCAGCAGTATCGTTGACCATGCTGTTAAGCTGCTCATTATCGATCTCAAAGGAATCGACATAGGCGCGTCTTGCCATATTAAAGCCATATTCAGCGGACTTTACTTCCTGTTCGCTCGGTTGTTCGGCTGCATCGACCCTGTCATCGAAATTAAACGAGATCGTTTTGGCTTCGACGTCATTTTTGATCGGCTCAGGCTTTGACGGTGCTACCGCCTCTTCATCCGTATCCACATCCGAAAACTCAGGTACAACACGGCGTTCGACCGCCTTTGCAACCTGCTGAACCTTTTCGGGAGTAGAGATAACCGAGCTGTTCAGCCTGGCGTCAGCTTCGTCAGGCTGACTGATATTATGAGCAGGGGCTTCGATAGTTGCCTCGTTATCCTGCATCAGATGCAGGACCATTCTTGCAGCCGGAGAGAAATTACCCTCAGCCTGAGTCTTTTGCTTCGGCGGAGTCATAGGTATATTCTTCACAGGCTCGGCAACGGGTTCATCAACCGAGGGCCTACCCTCAGAGGGCTTTCTCTTTCTCATGACCTCATCGGCGGTGAGCATATTGACCCTCTGCACAGAGGCGGAACGCCCCCATCTGTACTGATCTGCATCTACTATCTCAGACTGAAACCCGACACTTTCCGCTGAAACAGTAGGCTTAGGCGCAGCAGGCATCGGAGTATCAAAATCAAAACTGAGTTGACTGCTATCCGACTTTTTCTTCTTCAAAGCAAACACTCTCCAATTTAATACATTTTAGCGGTCACGCAGGATCCTGTAGAGCAAAACTCCTGCGGCAACCGCGGCATTCAGCGAGGTGATGCGCCCGCGCATCGGCAACGACACGGTAACATCACATTTATCCTTAATAAGTCTACCGACTCCCCGACCCTCTGAGCCAACCACAAGGGCGGCAGGACCGGAAAAGTTTTGCTTCTCGCAATCGACGCCGTTCATATCGGCCGCATAGACCCAAACGCCTGCATCCTTAAGCTCGTCGATCGTCGACGCAAGATTTGTCACGCGCGCGATCTTCATATACTCAAGCGCACCGCAGGCCGCCTTGCTAACGGCGAAATTGATACCGCAAGACCTTCTCTTCGGAATGATGACGCCATGCACACCGCAACATTCGGCCGTGCGAATTATAGCTCCAAGGTTATGCGGATCCTCGATCTCGTCACATACAACTATAAACGGCGGTTCGCCGCGCTCAGCCGCAAGATCGAGTATATCCGCCACCGTGCAGTATTCGACCATCGCAGCAAAGGCAACAACGCCCTGATGATTAGTCTGAGGGCAGAGAGCGTTGAGCTTCTCACGCGCCGCCTCTTTAATAGGTATACCGCGCTCAGCCGCCTTTGCAAGAATGACAGAAAGGCTGCCCTCGCGCTTACCCTTTTCAACAATGATCTGATCAATTTCGCGACCCGATAACAATAGCTCGTTAACCGCATTTCGTCCTGCGACACGGTTGTCATCGGTCGATTTATAATCTCTGTTCATAGCTCCTCCGCCGAAATGGTGGTAATATTTATTTTAAGTATACCACACATACCTACAAAATGTAAACATATATACATAAATTTTTTTATATTCGACACAAGATGTGGTGAATTTTGATAGAAAAGTATTCCACCGTTAAAAACAGCACTTCAAAATTGAATTTATCCACGCGATCATATACTTTTTTCTATATTTTTCTACAAAATTCGTGTAGTGTCCCATGAATGTACCACCAAGGTTGATATAATAAAGATGACATCGGAAAGCGGTTATATCCAAGGTGCCGACGGAGGATGTCAATTTTACCGACGAGCGTGTGAATTTGTTTCACATCAGACCCTCTCCCCGTAGAGTTTGAATTGTCAGATTCCGCTCGCGAAACCTAAGGAGGTTCAAATATGACACTTGCACAGCTTGGAGAAGAGTATCTCAATCAGGAAAAGGTCTTAAGGGGACGCATCACCGAACTAACCGCAATGATGAAGGGTTTGCGAGGTCGGCAGATGTGTGACCTGTCCCGCAGGGTAGCCATCCTCTATTCAATGGCGTCTGACAGTCATCGCACCGGCATCTATTTGCTCAATTACTACAAGGAGGACATTACATCGAATGCCTAATTTAGCACGCAATCTTGAAAGCATCGCGGAATGCATCTTCTATTCCGCAAAGGCACCGACGATCAATCCCACACTTGACCGAGCGACTGCCCTTCTTACTGCAATCAGGCAAATATCCGAGCGCGAATTGACCGAACGTCAGCGAACCGCTTTTACCCTCTGTTTCTTCGAGGAAATGACGGTAACTCAGGCGGCAGAATTGATGAAGGTGAATAAATCCACTGTTTCGCGGCATCTGAGCGCGGCGAAAAGGCGGATAGTAAACTCTCTGCGCTACAGTTTCTTCCCCATTTGGCGAGGGAACGGTTAAGGTTCTCCGGTGTCACAAAAGACCGTCTCTGCATCACGCAGAGGCGGTCTTTTGATCTAATCTACTATTGTTATCTTTTTGATTACGGGCTGATCCTTTTGCAAGAGCATTCCCATTGAGTCGGATTCTGCATCCTCAAGATCAGCGCAGACCTCATCGATCACGTCCATTCCCTTGGTGACCTTTCCGAATGCGGCATACAGTCCGTCAAGGCTTGAGGTGTAGTTGTCAGAGAGAACGATAAAGAACTGACTTGACGCGCTGTCATAATCATAGCCGTTGCGCGCCATAGAAATGACGCCTCTGGTGTGACTGAGATCGTTTTCTACGTTGTTGGCGTAAAACTCGCCTTTTATGTTGTTCTCCGAACCGCCAGTGCCGTTTCCGTCAGGGTCACCGCCCTGAATAACGAAGTCCTTCTGCATTCTGTGGAAGGTCAGGCCGTCATAAAAGCCGTCTTTCGCAAGGGTGATGAAATTATCAACCGTGATAGGTGCCTTGTCGCCGTAAAGCTCAAGCTCAACAGTGCCGTAGTCTTCAATTTCGATCGTTGCGTGATGAACGCCGCCGGTCGTCTCCGATCTGACACCGCAGCCTGCAAAGCAGCAAGCAATCAAAGCAACACAAAGAAGCATCGAGATAATACGTTTCATAACCACACATCCTTATTTATAATCGCCGTTCACTCTATCGTTTAATCAAATCATTCGCCTTATACACGATGCTTCCAAGCATCACAGCCTGTCAGCGATCTCAAATATCAATCGCTCAGTCTTTTCCCA
>CAZDIN010000134.1:0-3480 GCA_964505515.1 uncultured Eubacteriales bacterium
GACCGGTATGTAAACTTTGCCGCCGTGAGGGAGAAAAGCTCTTCCTTAAGGGCGCAAAATGTTATTCTGATAAATGCCCGGTGAACTTGAGAAATTTTGCTCCCGGACAGCATGGTAAAGGCAGAAAGAAGACCTCTGAGTACGGTCTTCAGCTTCGTGCAAAGCAGAAGGCAAGACGTTATTACGGAGTTCTTGAAGGTCAGTTCAGACATTATTTTGAGATGGCTGAGCGCAAGACCGGCGTTACCGGCGAGAATCTTCTCAGAATTCTTGAGAGCCGTCTTGACAATATTGTCTATCGCGCAGGCTGGGCAAGTTCCAGAGCCGAAGCAAGACAGCTTGTTGTACACAATCATTTCACCCTTAACGGTAAGAAGGTCAATGTTCCTTCATTGCTCGTTAAAGCGGGTGATGTAATCGGTATCAAGGCTGACAGCCGCGATAGCGTCAAGATTAAAGAGGTTCTTGAAGCCAACGAGGGACGTCCTGTTCCTACTTGGATGGAAATGAACAAGGACGCATTCGAAACCAAGGTCGTAAATCTTCCTGCTCGCGAGGAGATCGATGCTCCAATCGAAGAGCAGCTTATCGTTGAGTTCTACTCTAAGTAATCCATAAGGATAGATAATTATTTACTGACATAAATAAGGAGGGTTTTGAATGATCGAAATTGAGAAGCCCAGAATCGATATAGAGGATGTCACATCAGACGGCAGTTACGGCAAGTTTGTCGTAGAGCCGCTTGAGCGTGGCTACGGAATAACACTCGGCAACAGCTTGCGCAGAGTACTTCTCTCAAGCTTGCCCGGTGTAGCCGCTACATCTATAAAGATTGATGGTGTGGTACACGAATTCTCCACCATCCCCGGAGTTAAAGAGGATGTTACCGAAATAGTCCTTAATATAAAGGGATTAAACGCAAAGCTTCATTCAGAGGGTCAAAAGACCGTTTACATTGAGGCTGAGGGTCCTTGCGAGGTTACCGGAGCATCGATCAAGGCAGACGCTGAGGTCGAAGTGCTTAACCCTGATTTGCATATTGCAACAGTAGGCGAGGGCGGCAAGCTCTTTATGGAGATTACGCTTGGCAAGGGCAGAGGATATGTTCCGGCAGAGCGTAATGCACAGCAGCAACAGACAGTTGTCGGAGTGATTCCGGTCGACTCGATCTACACTCCTGTGCTTAAGGTAAACTATTCGGTAGAAAACACCAGAGTAGGTCAGGTAACCGACCTTGACAAGCTTACCCTTGAAGTGTGGACTGACGGCACATGCACTGCTCAGGAAGCAGTATCATTGGGTGCAAAGGTCATTACCGAGCATCTCAACCTGTTTGTCGACCTTTCGGGCGACGCATATACGGGTGAGATCATGGTCGAGAAGGACGATAAGGGCAAAGAGAAAGTTCTTGAAATGACTATTGAGGAACTGGATTTGTCGGTCCGCAGCTTCAACTGCTTGAAGCGTGCAGGTATCAACACTGTAGAAGACCTGATTAGTAAGACTGAAGAAGAGATGATGAAGGTACGCAACCTCGGAAGAAAGTCACTTGAAGAGGTAGTAGCCAAGTTGGCGTCTTTAGGATTCGGTCTTAGCGAAGAGGACGAATAAGTCCTGTACTTTATGTATCAAGGAGTGAAATAAGATGCCAGGTACCAGAAAACTCGGCAGAACAAGCGATCACAGAACCGCTATGCTGCGTGGTATGGTAACATTCCTTTTCGAGAATGGAAAGATTGAAACCACTATCACCAGAGCAAAAGAGGTTCGCGCAGTCGCTGAGAAGTATATAACAATTGCAAAAGACTCAAGCCTTGCTTCTAAGCGTCAGGTAATGGCGTTTGTTACCAAGGAAGACGTTGTTAATAAGCTGTTTAACGAAATTGCGCCCAAGTATTCCGATAAGAACGGCGGATACACCCGTATTACAAAGATCGGACCACGTCGCGGCGACGCAGCTGAGATGGCAATAATCGAGCTTCTGTAATAGCAGTGCTCTCAAGCGGTTTATCGCATTTAAATAATCCCGACAGTCTTCTGTCGGGATTATTTTTCTGATTGACAAATTATATGGGCTGTGATACTATTGTCCTGTAATTAAACAAGGGAGGCAGAGCTCTATGCAACGAAAAGCATTTGTTAAACCTGAACTTCAGATAGTACTTTTCAGTCCTTGCGATGTCATTACTGTATCCCCTGTAAACCTACCTATACTTCCGTTGGATTTATATGACCCTGATGAAGATCTCTATGTATGATAAAACACGCTTCTGTAAAATACAGAAGCGTGTTTTTATGTATAATCAAACTATTCGCTGATTTCGCCCGAAAGTTTAAGACTAAGTTTTGACAGTGCCGGACCGACGATTTCGTAAATAAGTGTTGCACAAAGAATCGTGGCCCTTATTTTTGCCCCGTATTGCGGAACTGCTGTCGTGGCTACTAGCGACAAACCGATCGCAACGCCGGCCTGAGGGATCAGGGCAAGCCCAAGATATTTTTTAACCTTGCTCTGCGCCTTGCATACGATTCCACCAAGCGAAGCTCCGGCTATCTTGCCTGCGACTCTCAGCAATATATATATTGCACCGACTGCGCCGATCTGCGGCAATACAGAAAGCTGAAGCTCTGCGCCTGATGCAACAAAAAACAGCAAAAATATCGGCGGTGTCAGATTGTCACAAAGCCGCATTATATTTGGCGTTTCACTGCTGAGATTTGTCAGCGCAGCGCCCATCGCCATACATAACAGCAGGGAGGACACCCCAAGCCAATCTGCGATGCCTACACCGAGGAATACAAATCCGACAATTAGCGTAATACGGTTGCCGTCTTTTTTGAACCATTTAAGCGGTATGGTAAAAATCACACCAAGTATCAATCCGATTATTATTGCTCCGAAGATCTCAATTATCGGCTTGATTATTGACATTGCAATAGAGTCAGCATGTCCACCCAGAGCGTTTGCTATCGCAACGCAGATTCCGAAAAATATCAAGGCTGTTGCGTCGTCGATAGCAACAACAGAAAGCAAAGTCTCAGTAACAGGGCCTTTCGCCTTGTATTGCTTTATTACCATTATTGTTGCGGCAGGCGCAGTGGCGGCAGCAATGCTTCCCAAAACAAGTGAAAATGACAGTTCGAACCCTGCAATCAGCAAACCTGCTGCAACGAAAATGACTGCAAACAACGACTCAAGCGTTGCAATAACTATCGGTGTAGCACCAACGCGCTTAAAGTACGATATCTTAAACTCGTTACCGATGGAAAATGCAATAAAACCGAGAGCAACATTGGAAATTATCGTAAGGTTTGAGATAGTGTCAGCAGGAATAATACCTAAAATACTGGGACCGATTATAAGTCCGCCGACAAGGTAGCCGGTTACATTAGGCAATTTAATAAATTTTGCAAGCCTGCCGAACAGCATTCCTGTAAATATCAAAAGCCCCCAGGATAAGAGAGTGTTCATTTTAGTTT
>CAZDIN010000135.1:0-3477 GCA_964505515.1 uncultured Eubacteriales bacterium
ATGGAGCAGGCGGATAACGATGTCACGGCAGAATATGACCGTGATCGTTGGATATACGTTCCGAACAGGTACTGCGACTACCGTTACATACTCGGCACACGCGGAAGCAACCCGTTGATCTGCATTGGCATCAACCCCTCTACCGCCGCGCCCGACGACCTTGATAATACGTTAAGATCGGTGTCGCGCATTGCCGCAGGCAACGGATATGACAGCTGGGTCATGTTCAACGTCTACGCACAGCGCGCGACCGACCCCGACGACATGGACCTGCATCTCAATCTGCGCCTGCACGAAGAGAACATGCGTGCGTTTGAATATCTGCTTGGCCTGTACGGCGAGGGTAAGACGCCTGCCGTCTGGGCAGCGTGGGGCACCATGATGGAGAAAAGGGGATATCTGCGCGACTGCGTACGCGACATGATCGACATCGGCAAGCGCTACTCAGCGCAGTGGTACAGCGTGGGCAAGATATCTGCGAAAGGACATCCGCACCACCCGTTGTATCTTCGCAAGGACGAGGTGACCGCGCCCTTTGACGTAGAGTGCTATCTCAGCGCACTGTCCTCGTTAGAGAAGGGCAAACGCCGAGCGGCTGTAGCAAATTCATAACTTGTTAATCATTTTATCATAATATTTATTATACACTGTGGTATAATCCTTTCATCACATACAATCAGGAGTTGTAGCAGGTGTTAGTTCTAAAAGACATCGTAAAGCATTATAAAGCAGGCGAATCGGTCGTTGAGGCGCTCAAGGGTGTAAGCCTTAACTTCAGAAAGAATGAGTTTGTGTCGATACTCGGCCCATCGGGCTGCGGCAAGACCACCCTGCTAAACATTATCGGGGGCCTGGACCGATATACGACGGGCGACCTTGTCATCTCGGGCAGGTCTACAAAAAGGTTCACCGAATCGGACTGGGACACATATCGCAACCATTCCATCGGCTTCGTGTTCCAAAGCTATAACCTCATTCCGCATCAGTCGGTGCTGGCGAATGTCGAGCTTGCGCTGACCCTTTCCGGCGTCGGCAAGGCGGAGCGTCGCCGCAGGGCAAAGGAAGCGCTTGACATGGTCGGTCTGGGCGACCAGATACACAAACGCCCCAATCAGATGTCGGGCGGACAAATGCCTGCTCGACGGCAAGGTAATAAGCGACACCGCTCCTTACTCGGACGACGACGCAGCCGCAGACCATCCGCCTGTCGCCGAGCCGGACCGCAAGGAAAAGCGCGCCTCCCACAAGGAACGCAAAAAGCGCTCGATGTCCTATTTCACCGCGTTGTCATTGAGCCTGAACAACCTCATGACCAAGAAGGCGCGCACCTTCCTGACCTCATTTGCAGGAAGCATCGGCATCATCGGCATCGCGCTGATACTCGCCCTGTCGAGCGGCACAAAAGCATACATCGACGCGACCGAGCAGGAGACGCTTGCCAACTACCCCGTGTCGATCGACAGTCAGTCAATGGACCTGATATCGATGATGATGAACGCGAGCGCGTCGATGACCGAGGGGGAGGAGACCGCGCCCGAAGGCTATGCCGCGACCCAAAGCTTCCTCTTCGACCAGATCCACAACGTCAACGTGTCGACCAAAACCAACGACCTCAAGTCCTTCCGCGAATACCTTGAAAAGCATAGCGACGAGGTCAGCGAATTTGCGACCGACATCCGCTACCGTTACGACACCGTCATGTACGTCTACAACGACAAGGACGTCAACAACATCGTCAAGGTCAACCCGAACACACTGTCAGCCGACTGCGGCGTAGGCGAATATTTCGCCGCCAAGCTTGATGACACCGCGTCGCAGTTCGCAATGGCGACCGACGTGGATCTTTTCACCGAGATATTCACAAACGAGAGCCTGAGCGAAAGCACCTACGAGCTGCTCGAGGGCAAGATGCCGGAGGAATATGACGAGGTCGTGCTGCTTCTCGACGACAAGGGCCGCATCACCGACTACAGCCTCTACACCATGGGCATATTGGATCGCGACGATCTGAAGAAGACCATGAAGGACGACGACCCCGACGCCGAGCCGAATTACGAAAACTATGAATACTCGGACTTCATCGGAATGAGCTTCCGCGTGCTTGCGGCAACCGACCTGTATGAAAAGACCGAGAGCGGCTATGCCGATCGCACCGAGGACGCAGACTACCTGCGCACCGCCCTTGCCGACGCGATGCAGATCAAGATCGTCGGCGTAGCAAAATATACCGAATCGGCATCGTCAGTCGAACAGGTCATGGGCGGCATGCTGGGTTACCTGCCCGAGCTGAGCGAGCGCATCATGAACCGCAACAACGACAGCGAGATCGTCGCCGAGCAGAAGGCCAACCCCGATATCGATGTATTTACCGGCTTTGAGTTCAAGACCGACGAGGACATCGAAGCCGAGATAGACGCCTTCGACCTGAGCACAGTACCGCCGATGTACCAGCCGCTGTTCGCAGGCCTCGAGGGCGAATCGTATCGCAGCGCCGTCCGCTCATATATCAAGCTGACCACCCCCTCGACCACCTATGAAGACAACCTCGCCGCCCTTGGCACAGGCGACCTTGCCGAGCCGACGGGCATCTCGATATATTGCAAGGACTTCGAATCGAAGGATAGGCTGGTCGAATTCATCGACAACTACAACGCCTCAGTCGACAAGGAGCAGGAGATCAACTACACCGATTACATCGGGCTTATGATGTCGTCGATAACCACGATAATCAACGCCATCACCTATATCCTCGCCGCATTTGTGGCGATATCGCTGGTGGTGTCCTCCATCATGATCGGCATCATCACCTATATCTCGGTGCTCGAACGCAAGAAGGAGATCGGCATCCTTCGCTCTATCGGCGCGTCGAAGAATGACATTGCGCGTGTCTTCAACGCCGAGACGATAATCGTCGGCTTTACCGCAGGAGTCATCGGCATAGTCGCAACAGTGCTGCTCTGCTTCCCGCTCAACGCCATAATCCACGCCATATCAGGCATATCGGAAATAGGCGCAGCCCTTCCTGCAGGAGCCGCAGTAGTGCTTATCGTGATCAGCATGCTTCTGACCGTATTCGCAGGTCTCTTCCCGTCGCGCGTCGCGGCGAAGAAGGACCCTGTTGAAGCCCTGCGCACCGAATAGGAGGTGAGAACCGTGTGGCGAATCAGACAATGGCTTTCCCGATTCATGTATGGCAGATATGGAGTTGACCGCCTGTTTTATGTGCTTGCCGTGACCTATTTCGTCATCTACGCCGTCAGCGTCTTTGCGCAAAGCGCGGTGCTGTACCTGTTATCCCTTGGCGTAATGGCGTGGAGCCTGTTCAGAGTTCTGTCGCGTAATATTGACCGTCGCAGAAGGGAAGAGCAGTCCTTTTTCGGAGCATGGAGCAGGATAAAAAGGTCGCTGACCGACCGCGAGCGAAAATATATGCGTTGTCCGACATGCAGATCGACCCTGCGATTTCCAAGAAAGCGC
>CAZDIN010000136.1:0-3477 GCA_964505515.1 uncultured Eubacteriales bacterium
ATGCCGTGAGCCTGTGATATCTTCTGGCCTGCGCCTGCGCGTGTGACGGTGTAGGACTTCAGCGTAGGGCTCTTACCCTCGATAATATCGGTTACGTCGACACCGAATGCGAGCGCGCAACGGTAGATGAATGTAAAGTTAAGATCCGATTCACCGTTTTCGCAAGCAATATACTCCTCAACAGAAACGGCGGTCTTGTTAGCCATTTCCTGAGCGCTGAGGCCCTCGATCTCACGAAGCTCGCGGATCCTGGCCGCCATTTCCTTGATCTTAAAATCAAGACCTGTAATCTGTTCCATAACTAATTCCTTTCCGCTCTCGAACGAAACAAAAATGCCCGTCCCAAAGCAATGACTTTGAGACGAGCCATTATTTTGTGCCCGCGGTACCACTCAAATTGCGGCAAATGCCACCTCTCAGGATCCTATAATCCCTATACATTAACGCAGTAATCACGAGGAAGTTCTACTCGACAGTCATCTTTCTTCTTCCCGACTCGGAAGCTACAAACACAAAAGGCATCCCGACAGCTTCCACCGACCGCTGTCTCTCTGTAGGGAGTGATCTTCTATGTACTCTTCGTCATCGTCTTTTCAATATAAATATATAGTTGTATTCTATCACAGCAAATATGAGTTGTCAACAACTTTTTAGCAGGGAGTCTTACATTATATGGTATAACCAAGATCAAAGCTTGTTGCGCTGGATCTTACCGCTGATAGTCTTGGGCAGGCTTTCCCTGAACTCAACGATCCTCGGATATTTATAGGGGGCGGTGTGCTGTTTTACATAGTTCTGGATCTCTTTTTTCAGCTCATCGGTGCCCTCGGTGCCCTTAACGAGCACGATACATGCCTTGACGACCTGACCGCGCACCTCATCGGGCGCGGCACACACGCCGCATTCAAGGACGTAGGGAAGCTCCATGATGACGCTTTCGATCTCGAAGGGTCCGATGCGGTAGCCGGAGGACTTGATGACGTCGTCGACTCGGCCTACATACCAATAGAAGCCGTCCTCGTCACGCCACGCAGTGTCGCCGGTGTGATACAATCCGTCGTGCCATACCTCAGCGGTCTTTTCCTCCTCGTTGTAGTAGCCTTGGAAGAGGCCGCAGGGCACCTTCTTGTCGGTGCGAACGACGATCTCGCCTGTTTCTCCGTCGGGGACAGGGTTGCCGTCAGCGTCAACAATGTCGATGTCGTAAAGGGGAGTGGGCTTGCCCATAGAGCCAAGCTTGTGGGTGCTGCCCATGAGGTTTGCGATAGCAAGGGTAAGCTCGGTCTGACCGAAGCCCTCCATGATCTTAAGTCCGGTAGCCTTTTCAAATTGGCGGTAGACCTCGGGGTTGAGCGCCTCTCCTGCGGTGGTCATGTGAACGATAGAGGAGAGGTCGTACTTCGACAGGTCCTCCTTTATCATCATGCGCAGCATGGTCGGGGGAGCGCAGAAGGTAGAGATCTGATACTTTGCAAACATCGGCAAAATATCGGACGCGTCGAAACGGTCAAAGTCGTAAGCAAAAACTGCGCCCTCGCAAAGCCACTGACCGTAAAGCTTGCCCCAAAGAGCCTTGCCCCAGCCTGTGTCGGAGATGGTGAAATGCAGACCCTCGTCGGAAACTCCGTGCCAATACTTCGCGGTGATGTAGTGACCGAGAGGATACTTGTGAGAATGTGCCGCGATCTTCGGGTATCCGGTCGTGCCAGAGGTGAAGAACATCAGCATGGTATCGTCACCGCAGGCGGTGTCTTCGGTGCGATAGAAGTGTGCGCTGAAGAGGGTGGATTCCTCATCAAAATTCTTCCAACCCTCACGCTCTCCGCCGACGATGATCTTGGTAGTGAGGGTGGGGCTGGTCGCCTGAGCAAGATCGACCTGATGTGCAACATCTCCGTCGGAGGTGCAGACGATCGCAGATACCTCAGCTGCGTTGAAGCGGTATTCGAAATCATGCGCCTGCAGCTGATTTGTCGCAGGAATTACAACTGCGCCGAGCTTGTGCAGGGCGATGATCGAAAACCAGAACTGATAATGACGCTTTAAGACAAGCATGACCTTGTCACCTTTTTTGATGCCGAGGGACTTGAAGTAGTTAGCGTATTGGTTAGACAAGCGCTTAACGTCGCGGAAGGAAAAACGGCGTTCGGTCTTATCCTTTGCAATGTGCAAAAGGGCAAGCTTGTCTGGCTCTCTTTTCGCGATCGCGTCAACAATATCAAAGGCAAAGTTGAATTTGTCTTCATTTTTGAAGTCGATGGAAACAAGCGCACCCTTTTCATTTTCGACGGTGTCAATGTATTTTGCGCTGACCAGCTCCTTCTTGGAGTGAGAGGGAAGCAGGGTCTCGCGAACGACGGTCTCTTCCTCGTTTGCACCCGGAAGGACCACCGCGACGAACAGACAGTCCTGACCGTCGACCGCGATCATTCCGTGAGGGGTAGAGGAGTTGTAGTAGATGCTGTCCCCTTCGCTCAGGTACTCGACGTTGTCGCCGATCTGCACCTTAAGGCGTCCGCTCATAACAAAGTCAAATTCCTGACCCGAGTGCTTAGCCAGATGAATAGGCTTGTCCTGAAGCTCTGCGCTGTATTCATAGCGTACCCAGTAGGGCTCCGCGATCTTCTTGCGGAACATCGGGGCAAGGTTTTGGATCGTGATCCCGTCTTCCTTAGCGGTCTGCTGACCTTGACCCTTGCGGGTGACGGTGTAGGAAGAAAGATGCGCACTCTTTCCTTCAAGCAGGTCGGTAATGCCTATTCCGAAAGCGAGTGAACACTTATGTATAAATGTAAAGGGGAAATCGGTCGAGCCGGATTCGAAGTTAATGTACTCGTCTACGGTTACCTCGGTCTTTTGAGCCATTTCTTCATAAGTGAAGCCGAATATCTCGCGCATTTCACGAATTCGCTGAGCTACCTCAAAAAGCTTATTTGTGTCTGTCATAGCAAAAACCTCCTTAAAAAATATACTCGTCTCAAATTGCTTTGAGACGAGTATGAAAAATCATATCCGCGGTACCACTCAAATTGCATCTAAAGGATGCCACTCTCGAAGTCAAACAACTTCTATGCATTAACGCAGCAATCACGGGAAGCGCCTACTCAGGAAAACCTTTCGGACCTCCGGCTCAGAAGTGATGGGAAATTTCAACAATCTGCTGTCGGCTCGCACCAAACGCCGACTCTCTGCAAGCAAACGGATGATTCCGTCTTCGTCATAGCCTTTATTAAATTTGAAATTATGATAGCACCGCGATAAAGCTTTGTCAAGCATTTTTTTCAAAATTCTGAAATTGACCTGCAAACGCGGCCTCTTTATAGGATATGCAGAGGCGTAAAGCGAAAAAAGGTGTAATGATTTTTGAAGCTTGTTATTGACAAACGATGATTTTGTGGTATAATGATGCTCGTGGTTCGTTTGGGCCATTAGCTCAGTTGGTTAGAGCAACCGGCTCATAACCGGTTGGTCCGGGGT
>CAZDIN010000137.1:0-3460 GCA_964505515.1 uncultured Eubacteriales bacterium
GCTTCGGTCGGGTCGTCCTTGCCTATCGTTCGGTAATCGTGCCACAGAGACAAAACGCTGCCCATCGCAACGTTAAGCATACCGTCGGTGAGGGTATGCATCTCTTTGGCGTATTGCAGCATGTCAATAATGCGGCGGTCGACCGTTACAGTTCGGTGGACCCCGTCAACCAATTCGTTAACTGTGCAGAGGTTTTCCATTCCGTCAAAACGGTGATAGATGGAATACATTTTGTGATAATCAGCCAATTGGGACAGTATCTCATCAGCAACGGCGTCGAACTCTTCCTGACTGTACTCATAGCCTGTGATCACAGCTACGGTATCAAAGTAATCAAAAGAGCTGGTCGTGTATTTAGTTTTCTCGGCATGTGGCGCACAGGAAGTAAGAATGCAGCAAAGCAAAATGCAAACCGCTGTAGCACCGCACAGTAATCGTTGTTTCATAATATCATTTCAGGTAACAAAAACGGGAGTGTTGGCTCCCGTTTTATGTTGTATATATTCTGTTAGATCTTGGAAGCGGCTTTTACAAAACCTGTTATATCGATGGTGCAGCCGGCATTTTGCAGCTCGTCAACGCCCTTGCCGTCATCGGTCTTCAAGCCGGAAATCTCAGAGGCGGTCTTGCCGATGCAAGCAACATCGAAGGCAGCAGCCTGCTCAAACCATTCTTTAGCGGCGCCGCCGTAGGCGACCATTCCGTAGTCGGAGCCCTGTTCCTTCTTAGAAACGACTGCCTTAGTAGTGTCGAGGGAAGAAGCGCCCTGCGCAGTAAAGGTGAAGGCTACTTCAACGCAGTCACTGGAGGCGGCTACAACCTTGCCGTCGGTATCCAAAGCTGCGGCAAAAACAGTGGTAGAGACCGTGTTGCTGCCATCCTTTTCTTCGGTGGCGTCGGTGCAGGTCTGTTCGGTAGCGGCGGTAACCTTCAGGGTGTTCTCCGCGGTAACATCCGATTCTGCGGCAGCGTTGTAAGCCTTTTCAATAGCGCCCACAAACTCGTTGATCATAATGGTGCATCCGGCGTTAACAACTTCGTCGGTGCCCTTATTGCCGTCTGCAACCAAAGCCTTTACTTCGGTCAGGGTCTTGCCGGCAACCAAAGCCTCAAAGGCATCGGCCTGCTCAAACCACTCTTTTGCAGCGCCGCCGTAGGTGACCATGTTATAGTCAGCGCCAAGCTCATACTTGGTTTTGAAACTGTCGTTAGCAACGCTCTTTCCGTCGGCAGTGAAGGCAACGGTGTTGCTTGCGGTATCCAACGCACAGGCTACGATCTTGCCATCGGCATCAACAGTAACAGCAGCGACGGTAACATCGATCTTGCCGGAGCCGTCTTTATCAGCGGTTGCATCAGTAACTGTAGGAGTGCTGATATACACACCGGCACCAAACTTCAGTGTGTCGACCTTGTTGGTACAAGCACCCAACATAAACATTGAAACCACCAACATAATGCAGAGGCTAAAAGATATAAACTTTTTCATAATAACCCTCCTATAATATTTATTAGGGAAGCATTTACATTTTACTATAGTATTAGCGTACTGTCAACTACTTATCATTGTGCAGAAAATTCGCAGGAATTTTTTTGATCAGCAGAGAGCCGCACAGGCCGACGAATATACCGGCGATGACTCCTGTAACCGTAAGAACGACCAGATAGTAACCTATCTCTGCGGTGTCAAGCAGCAGCATCGCCATCAAAATTTGTCCGACATTGTGAGCAACTCCGCCTGCAACACTGACACCGACCGTAGACAGAATGTTCAAACGGCGAAGCAGAATCATCACAAGAAGGCTCAGAATACCTCCTGCCAGACTGTACAGAAACACCATTGCGTTGCCAAACAGCATAGATACCAGTGCTATCCGCAGCAAAGACACGACTATAGCGGAGCCTGCACCGCTTCTGTAGAGCAAAAACACAATGATGATATTCGGCAATCCCATTTTAATTCCGGGCACAGAAGGGAATAACGGAGGCAGCAAAACCTCCACATAAGCCAGTATCATTGCCAACGCAGTAAACAAGCCCATAAAAGCGGTTGCTTTTGTCTTATTTCTCATAAGTAACTCCCTATGCCACTGTGTCTGGCGCGTTATCAGTATTTTCGGTGGATACAGTAATAACTACGCGGTGAGGAAGACACACGATGCTTTCTCCGTTGCGAAAAACAGGGCGGTGAGCGGCGCATATCCCGTCGGGACATGTAGCAGTTTCTATATACGCCTTGCCGTCGCTGATGACCAAACGGTTGAGCTGACTGCCGTTTTCTGATGTGTATATGTCTTCTGTTATATCCTGCTTGAGTGAATATACACCGTACAGCTCGCCGTCCACAGTGACCTTAACGGTGTCACCGGAACCGCGGAACATAAACAGATATATAGCGACAGCGGCGGCGACAGCCAACAACGCAACAATAAGGAGTATATCGTTACGAATATGACGCTTGGTCGTCTTTATTTGCTCCATCATACTCAGGCGAGAATTTTATCACACTCGACATCCTGCGGAATGTCGGGGAAGAATACGGTCTTTAGGCAACCTGTCGGGCATTCCTTCACGCAGGTGCCGCAGTTTGTGCACTTGATGTAGTCGATGGACGCCAGATCGTTATTGACAGTAATGGCGCCGTGAGGACAAGCCTTTTCACATTTTTTGCAGCCGATGCAGGCGTTTTTGCAAGCTTTACGGGCATCGGCACCTTTTTGTTTGCTGCTGCACATTACGACGGTGCCTGTGTTCTGCGGCAGCATGGAGATGATATGCTTGGGACAGGTGTTTGAACACAGACCGCAGCCAAGGCACATGCTTGTATTTACACGGGCGATGCCGTCGGCCATGCAGATGGCGTTAGAGGGACATGCGGCGGCACAGTCGCCGAAGCCAAGACAGCCGAAGCGGCAGGAATTTGCACCGCCGTAGATCATCGATGCGGCCTGACAGGTCTGCACGCCTTCATACTGCGCCTTAGGGAAGGTAGCGTCGCAGTGACCGTTGCAGGCAACAAACGCAACAACGTCCTTGAAAGGCTCTGCCTCAACACCGATGATGCTGGCAACCTGATCGGCAACTGCTTGTGCACCGGGGATGCAGAGGCTGGGATTAACTCCGCCTGTCGTTAAAGCGTCGGCGTAGTCATCACAGCCCTTGTAGCCGCATGCACCGCAGTTGATACCCGGCAGGCACTCGCGTATCTCTTTTTTCAGAGGATTCTCCTTCACTGCGAAGAAATGAGAGAATACCGACAACAGAACACCGGCTATCAGAGCGATAAAAAGCATCACAATAAATGCAATTAAAATATCCATATTCGGTTACCTCTTAATTATTAAGCAAAGATATTTTCTACGATACCGCCGAATCCCATAAAAGCCAATGAGATGAAGGATGCGGCGATCAGGGTCACTGCCAAGCCTTTGAAGGGGGCAGGCACGTTGCTCTCGTCAAT
>CAZDIN010000138.1:0-3451 GCA_964505515.1 uncultured Eubacteriales bacterium
CATTTCAATGCAGGTGCCTTCACCGACTACAGAATCAATAGTCATGCTGTCGGTGTAGCGCTTCATGTTAGGCAATCCCATACCTGCACCGAATCCGAGCGACCTGACGCTGTCGGGTGCGGTAGAGTAGCCCTCACGCATTGCAAGGTCAATGTTGGGAATACCGGGGCCGTAGTCCTTCAGGACTATGCGGATCTTGTCCTCGCAGACAATAACGTCCGCCTCGCCGCCGCCGGCATGGATGACCATGTTGATCTCTCCCTCGTACATGGCGATGGAAACTCGCCTGATTATCTCGGGCGAAACGCCAAGCTGACGCAGGTTTTTCTTAACCTGTACGGATGCCTGACCTGCAGAGGTGAAGTCCTCGCCGTCAACATCATAGTGAAAGGTCAATTCCTTATTCATCGACGTCACCGTTACCTACAAGCCCGTTTTTGTAAAGCTTTCCGCAAGCATTGTACATTCTTTTAGAGGTGGTCATGATAACGATACCGGCCTCTTCAGCCAGACGGATCATTTCCTCATTCGGCTGCTTGGAGCGAACAAAAACTATGCAGATCATATCCATCATCTGAGCGGTACGGACAACCTGAGGGTTGACCAAACCGGTCAGCAGAACGGCCTGATCCTTAACGTAAGCGAGAACGTCGCTCATCATGTCGCTTCCGCAGGCGGAATAGACATGCTTGCCGAGGTTTTCCTCACAGCAGAGGACGTCGGCGTTGAGTAATTCTTGGATAGTAGAAATTTTCATGATACGAATTCCTCTTCCAATAAAAAATCAAGATTATTGATATTTAGCAAGGATATCAGGAACGTCATCGGCAGTCAGACGTCCGTAGACCTCGTCGTTGACGGTGAAAACGGGAGCCAATCCGCAAGCGCCGATGCAGCGGCAAGCCTCGATCGAGAATTTAGCATCGCCGGTGCATTCGCCCGCGCTTATGCCAATGATCTCTTCGATCTTGTCGAGGACATCCTGAGCACCCTTAACGTAGCAGGCGGTACCGAGGCAAACGCTGATCTTGTACTTGCCCTGAGGAGAAAGGTTGAACTGGGAGTAGAAGGTGGAAACTCCGTAGACCTCCTCAACGGAGATACCGAGCTCACGCGCGATCACAGACTGGACTTCGATCGGCAAATAACCGTAGATGTCCTGAGCAGCCTGCATGATCGGCATAAGACAACCCTTCTGATCGCGGAGCTGATCGATAGCTTCAAGCAGCTTAGCGTTCTGTTCAGGGGTGTCGGTGAAGGGAACAGTGCTGATTTTTTTCTTCATACTATCATGCCTTTCCGATCGCGGAGGTGTCAGCCGAGATCTAATTGTGAAAATTTTGACACACGGACGCAAAAAATCATCCATGTGCCATACAGCCCCGATAGATCGGGGAAGAGACACCTTGGATATATAAACTAATATATCTGTTGATATTATAACAGATAATATGTCGATTGTCTATAGATTTTCTGCTAAAACAGAGGAAAATTTCCGCATAATAAGGGGTTTGTTTTAGTAAAAAACACCGAACTTTATCTGCACTTTGAGAAGTTGCAGAAAAGCACGGCGTTTTAGACTATTTGTGGTACTTGTTTCCCTTGATTATACCGAAGGCGCGATAGACCTGTTCGAGCAGCATGACCCTTGCGAGCATGTGCGGAAAGGTCATCTCGGACATCGATAATCTTAGCACTGCACGCTGCTTGACCGCATCATCAAGACCCCATGAGCCGCCGATGATGAAGGTGATGCAGCTTTTGCCGCTAACTGCGGCAAGGTCGATGCGCTCAGCGAGCTTTTCGGACGAGAGCTGCTTGCCCTCAACGCATAGGGCAACGACCTCGGCGTTTTCGGCAATAGCATCAAGTATACGCTTTCCCTCGTTTTTCAGAGTTATCGCAATGTCGGCGTCGCTCGGAGAGTCAGGGCATTTGTATTCGGCAATTTCCGTAACGCTGATGTTACAAAATGCACCCAACCGCTTTATATACTCGTTACAGGCGTCGGTGAAATACTTTTCCTTAAGCTTACCGACCACTATCAGTTGAATTTTCATCATATCAGATCACCAATATTCGATTTCCCTCAGGCGCCGCCGCCTCGAGCAGATAATCCCGTCCGCACTCAAGACCGCAGAGGGTGAGTCTTGTCTGCGTGCAGCTTAAAGCGGCGTCGGGAGTGTTGTTGTCGCGGCTTATGTGAGCGAGCACAAAACGGCTCGTACCGTTAGCCGCGAGCTTTGCGATAAGGTCGGCACAGCGCGGATTAGAAAGATGTCCCTTGTCGGACAGAATGCGTTGCTTCAAGGACGGGGGATAGGGCCCGTTGCGAAGCATGGTAATGTCATGGTTGGATTCCACAACGGCAAGGTCAGCGCCCATGAGCGCCGCTTCCACCTCGTCGGAAACGCAGCCTAAGTCGGTGCAGACAGCTACCTTTTTCCCGTCGGGCGTTGTTATAAAATAACCGCTGCTTCCCTCACAGTCGTGTGACGTGCAGAACCTGCGCACAGTAAAGCCTGCAACCTCAACAGCATCCTCAAACGAGGTGATGAGTCCGTTTTCATCGATAGCTCCAACCGACAGTATAGCATCGGCTGTCTGCGCAGAGCAGTAAACAGGCAGATGGTATTTCTTGCAGAACACACGAAGCCCTTTTATGTGGTCGGTGTGCTCATGTGTAACAAAAACGCCGCATAGGGAAGAGGGGTCGACCTGAATACCCATAAGTGCGTCGGTCAGCCGCTTGGCAGTCACACCTGCGTCAATTAGTATACCTGTACTGCCGTATCCGATGTATGTAGCATTACCGCCGCTCGAACTGAACAGCGGACAAACAATTGCCATAAAGCAACCTCCGTAAAAAATTTAGGCTGTCCAAGTCTGGATAGCCTAAACAGAATTATTGAGCGTTATAGGTGGTGACGGGATTGGAATAAACTACCTTGCGGATGTCGGCTCCCAAAGAAACGAGCTTCTCCGTAATATCCTCGTAACCGCGTTCAATGTGATGGATGTCCTCGATCTCGGTCGTACCTTTTGCCACCAGTGCGGCAATCAGCATTGCGGCACCTGCACGCAGGTCGGTAGCGCATACGTGGGCACCTGAAAGCTCCTCGACGCCTTCAATGACAGCGATCTTTCCGTCGACCTGTATCTTTGCACCCATAAGGGTAAGCTGATCGACGTAACGGAAGCGGTTGTCCCAAACACTTTCGGTAACGATGCTCATACCATCGGCGCGCGAAAGCACCGCCACTGCCTGAGGCTGCATGTCGGTCGGGAATCCCGGATGGGGCTGAGTCGTCAGGTTGCAGCGCTTGATCTTACCGCTTGCGCGAATACGCAGGGCATCGTCAAGGTCGTCGATGACCGCGCCCATCTCAACCAGCTTTGCTGTGATAGATTCAAGGTGCTTGGGTATAACATTGTTGATAAGCACGTCACC
>CAZDIN010000139.1:0-3447 GCA_964505515.1 uncultured Eubacteriales bacterium
AACTGCCTGGGGCTGCGACCTTACCTATGACTATGTTAAGATAAACGGAGATTATCGCACCTGATAAGGAGTGAATATCATGAATAATCATTTTTCCAATGCGCAGCGTGCCGAGGTTTTGACGCAGGCACTTCCGTATATCAAAAGATATACAGGCAAGATAGTGGTCGTCAAATACGGCGGTAACGCAATGATAAACGAGCAGCTAAAGCAACAGGTCATGGAGGACATCGTGTTGCTTTGGCTTATCGGCGTTAAGGTCGTACTTGTCCACGGCGGAGGACCTGAGATCAGCGAGCTTATGAATAAGCTTGGCAAAAAGGCTGAGTTTGTCGACGGTCTGCGCGTAACCGATAAGGAAACTGTTGATATTGTGCAGATGGTCCTTGCAGGAAAGGTGAACAAGACCCTCGTTAATCTGCTTGAAATGTATGGCGGCAAGGCTATGGGAATTTCCGGTATGGACGGCAGGCTCATCGAAGCAAAGATCAAGGATGAGCGACTTGGTTATGTCGGTGAGATCACTAAGGTGCATATCCGTCCCGTAAACGACCTGCTTGAGAAGGGATATATTCCTGTCATCTCCACCCTCGGCTGTGATAAAGACGGCAACACCTACAACATTAACGGTGACACTGCCGCCGCTTATATTGCAGGAGCGTTGGGTGCTGAAAGACTTATTATGATGACCGATATTGCAGGCATTCTTCATGATAAGGACGATCCGTCGACCCTTATACCTGAGATCACCGTGGAGCAGGCAGTTGAACTGCATAAAGACGGAGTTATCTCAGGCGGAATGATACCCAAGGTCGATTGCTGTATCGAGGCTATACAAAAAGGCGTCAAAAACGTTATCATCATGGACGGACGAGTGCCCCATTCGATACTGATGGAGCTTTTGACCGACGAGGGTGCAGGTACGATGGTTACAGGGGGTAAATGATGAGCGCTGTGATCGAACGGGACAAAAAATATATCGCAGGTACCTATAACCGATTTCCGATAAGCATTGTAGGCGGAAAGGGCTCGGTGGTCTTTGACGAAAACGGTAAGAGATATATCGACATGGGCTCCGGAATCGGCGTTACAAGCTTTGGTATTGCTGACGATGAATGGGTCGATGCCGTTACAAAGCAGTTGAATGCAGTTCAGCACATGTCTAATCTGTATTATACCTCTCCTTGCTCTGAGTTGGCTCAGCTCCTGTGTGATAGAACAGGGTTCAAAAAGGTGTTTTTCAGTAATTCGGGAGCCGAGGCAAATGAATGTGCCATCAAGGTCGCAAGAAAATATACCGAGGATAAATACGGCGACAAGTCAGCTGTGATCGTCACACTTGCAAACAGCTTTCACGGACGTACGATCACAACCTTGGCAGCCACCGGTCAAGACCATTATCATGAGCTGTTTCAACCTTTGACAAAGGGTTTTTGTCACATCGACGCAGGCACTGAGCTTTACGAGCTTGAGGCGGTCGCGGCACATTCAAGGATCGCGGCTGTAATGATCGAATGTGTGCAGGGCGAGGGCGGTGTCAACGCAATCGACAGGTCCTTTGCGAAGCAGTTGTCTGAATTTTGTCACAATCGCGATATACTTTTGATAGTAGACGAGGTGCAGACGGGTAACGGACGTACCGGCAAGCTTTATTCTTATATGAATTACGGAATCGAGCCTGACATCGTAACAACTGCAAAAGGACTCGGCGGCGGCCTTCCGATCGGAGCCGTTTTGCTTGGCGATAAGGTCGAGAACACCTTAGGGTTTGGCGACCACGGTTCCACTTTTGGCGGAAATCCCGTAGCCTGTGCCGGTGCGATCAGCATTATGAACAGGCTTGACGAGGCGTTCTTAAATTCCGTTGAAGAAAAAGGCAAAATGATTTTTGAAGCATTGAACGGTGCCGACGGCATCGAGTCGGTTTCCGGAATGGGCTTAATGATCGGAATTAAAACTGTCAAGCCTGCCGCCGAGATTATTAAGGCATGTATGGAAAAAGGCGTTCTTTGCCTGACTGCAAAAGACAAGGTTCGTCTGCTTCCTGCGCTGAATATACCCAACGATGTCTTGGCTGAGGCTATAGAGATAATTAAAGCAGTTTGCGCAGAATGAAAGGGGAATAGATATGAATTTGAAGAACAGAAGTTTTTTGAAGCTGTTGGACTTTACTCCTGAAGAGATAAACTCTTTGATAGACCTTGCCGCTGAGCTTAAGCAGAAGAAAAAGGCAAATATTCCTCATAAGCTTTGCGAAGGCAAAAATATTGCATTAGTCTTTGAAAAAACAAGCACCCGTACCCGTTGCGCATTTGAGGTTGCGGCTGCCGATCTGGGCATGCACCCCGTTTACCTCGACCCGTCAGGCTCACAGATCGGCAAGAAGGAGAGTATTGCCGATACCGCGCGTGTGCTTGGCAGAATGTTCGACGGTATTGAATACAGGGGCTTCGGACAGGAAATCGTCGAAGAACTGGCTGAAAACGCAGGTGTTCCTGTGTGGAACGGCCTGACAAACGAGTTCCATCCTACTCAGATATTGGCTGATTTTCTCACAATTAAGGAGCATTTTGGAGATCTTAAGGGTAAGAAGCTTGTCTATATGGGCGACGCTCGCTACAACATGGGTAATTCACTGATGGTTGGATGCGCAAAAATGGGCATGAAATTCGTTGCCTGCGCACCGAGTAAATATTTCCCCGACCAAGCCTTGATCGACACCTGCAAGAAAATTGCATCTGAAACAGGCGCAACCCTTGAGTTTATCGAGGATCCGATCGTTGCCACAAAGGGTGCCGATGTTATCTACACTGACGTTTGGGTCTCAATGGGTGAGCCCGACAGCGTTTGGGAGGAACGCATAAATGACCTTACTCCTTACCGTGTTACCAAGACATTAATGAAAAACGCCGGGGAGCAGTGCCGCTTTATGCATTGTCTGCCTGCATTCCACGACCTGAAGACGACCGTTGGCTATCAGGTTTATGAGAAGTTTGGCATCGACTGCATGGAGGTCACCGATGAGGTTTTTGAAAGCGACAAGTCTATAGTTTTCGATGAGGCTGAGAACCGCATGCATACTATCAAGGCGGTCATGGCGGCAACACTTGCATAAGGATATAGGAGAATACTATGTCTGTTGAAAAGGTAAAGGATCATCTTAAAGCCTACGGTATGAGTGATAGGGTCATGGAATTTTCGGTTTCAAGCGCCACGGTCGCCTTGGCAGCTCAGGCGATCGGCTGTGAGGAAAGCCAGATCGCAAAGACCCTCTCTTTTCATGTCGGTGATGATGTCGTTTTGGTGGTTGCCGCAGGTGATACCAAGATCGATAATCAAAAATTCAAGGCGCAGTTTGCTACTAAGGCAAAGATGCTTTCATTTGATGAAGTTGAAGCTTTAGTAGGTCACGCAGTGGGCGGCGTTTGTCCGTTTGGTGTCAATGAC
>CAZDIN010000140.1:0-3412 GCA_964505515.1 uncultured Eubacteriales bacterium
AATCATAGTCCTTGCCTTCTGTTATCATTTCGGAGATCTTCTCGATGATCAGCTTCATTTCGGGGCCGGTAGTTAAGGAGTTAAAAACATAAACCTTTCGTTCAGGATGCATTTCCTCATATATCTGCTTTGCAACCTTTGCTGAATTATATGCACCTGAAAGAGTACCCGTGATGGTTATGCAAAACACCCTGTCGGCATCTCCGAAGGCATCTATCCAGTCCTCAGGATTCGGGCATGATGTAGATGATTTCCCCTTATATTTTAACAGGTCGTCAACCATCTCCGGTACATCAAGAGATGCATTGTCTATGTATTCTTTATCTGCGGTTATTATCTTAAGCGGCGCCGCGTCAAAAGGAGCATCATTGTACTCAAACATATCCGAAGAAGAATCGGCAACGATTTTGAATGTCAGCATAGTTGTACCTCCTTGAATTACCTATAAAATATAAACCCTGCAGAAATACAAGTCAACCTACACTTAGTTTGAGCAACTCTACTGAAAATAAATCACCGGTAGAGTTGATTTTGCCAACTCTACCGGTGTGAATTTAGGTTGTTAAACTGCTTGAATGTTTACCGAATTCTATTATAATTCTTCAACACTGCGTCATGTTAGTATATTAAATCTACTCTTCCATCGCTTTACGCTTTAATTCATTCAGAATCTTCGGATAAAGCTGACAGGTCATACCGCCGTCAACAGTAAGCTCAGTTCCGGTGATATTCTTAGACATATCGGTGCCAAAGAACCAACAAGCATTTGCCAAGTCCTCAAAATCAGAAATATCACCAATAGGAGTAAGCGAACCGTTAACGATCTGCTTTTTTCCCATTTCAACCCAACGTGCAGTTTTAATTGTGCCCGGCAGGACGACGTTACATCTGATTCCGTAAGGTCCAAGGTCAACAGCAAGCGCTCTTGTGAAAGCATTTATACCGCCTTTTGATGCAGAATATGCAGCACGGTTAGGAATAGCGCGATAAGCAGTGTTAGAGCTGATGAATACTATCGAGCCCTTGCCCTTCTCACGCATACGAAGAGCCGCCTGGCGAATGATCATGAAGTTCCATACAAGATTGGTTTCAAACACGACCTGAAAATCCTCTACAGGAACAGTCCAGAAATCCTGACCTGCAGCGGGATCCTTGGGATTGAAGCCCATATTAGCAGCGTTAAGCACGACGGTTTCAACAAATCTTCCCGTTTTATCAATATCATTAAAAATATCTATGATCTGCTGCTCGTTGCGGATGTTACACTCATATCCCTTCGCAAAAACGCCGTAGGTCTCCGCTAAGACTTTTGCAGATTTTTCAGCCTCCTCGCCTCTACGGCTTGTGATAAACACATCCCATCCGTTTTTGGCAAAAAGCTCCGCAATACCATAGCCTGTTCCGGTCTGCGCACCCGTGATAAATACCGCGCTCATTAAATCTCCTCCCAATCACAGAAATCGCCGAAGGTAAGCATCAAGGGGGCGTCAAGGGCAGGAATGCTTGCGAGAACGCCATCCTCCGCTACCATCTTATCGTTGAGTTTGTAAACAGTACCATCAAGCAAATCGGTAAGGTAAATATCCTTACCCTTGACCTCGTCACCAAGCTTAAGAGAAACAGTTCCCTCGTAGGTTTCGGAAAGAATGTTTTTAGGCACCCAATAGAACACGCAGTAGGAACCATTATCTCGCTTGAACGCAAAATGCTTTGTGTTATTGAAGTCGAAGTCCGGTCCGAGAAGACGTCTTGTCTCAAGAATAAGTGACTCAACAGGAGCGTCACAGACATCCGCACCCTCAGCAAAGACACTGCAAATATTCTGCAGAGCATAGTAGGAAGGCTTGGGCGAATATGTACCGACCGACCTTCCGTTCTCGTCGAAGTCGGCACCGAGAACGCCGAAGTATCCGTAGTCGAGATAGGAGGCAAGGTCACCGACTGTTCCGTCAAGGGCCTCGATCATATCAACGCAGGAGAAATATGAAACAAACTCAACATCCAAGCCGAGATTTGTTACGATGTGGCGCAAAAGATACTTCGATTGCTTGAGCGGAGTCCAGGCAGCGCTATGCATAGCTCCATGTCCGTCTGATCTGGACTGAGTACCGCCCTCACCCTGAATCAGCTTGAGGTGCGACTTACCATACTTAGCCATAAGGTCCTTGATGAACAGGGGCTTGCTAAGCCAGGTTTCCTCATCGACGTTGTACATATGGAATGTAATGGCATCAACATAGTCAAAGCCTCCAGCAGCAGCAAAGCCCTCGGCGAACTCTCTTCTCCACGCAAGTGCAAGACCGATAACCTCACAGGATGGGTCAGCTTCTCTACAGGCCTGTGCAGTGACCCTTGTGAACTCAGCATATTCAGCGGGGTTGTCACCGAAGCCCTGACGCCACAAGCCGTCCGGCTCGTTCCAAACCTCATAGTAATGAACCTTTCCGACATAACGGGAAACTACCGCTTTAACATAGTTATACCAAGCGGTCCTCTCCTCTTCGGTGCAGATCGGGGGAACACCGACGCCGCCGTACCATTGCTTCGCAACATCACTGTAAAGCTCATTTCCATAGCAAAGACAGATCCAAGGCTCGATACCAATAGCGATCAAATTGTCAACAACACTGTCAAGCCAAGCAAAATCGTATACGCCCTTCTGTTTCTCGGTACGCCGCCAGCCTGACTGCAATCGGGCTTTTTTAACGCCTATTTTAGCAAGAGCTGCATAGGCTTTGTCAGGGTCGAAGACATCACGATCAAGCTTTTCAAAGCCAATACCGATCTTAGAGAACTTAATATCTTTTGAATCCTTAGGCGTAATTTTACCTACCTTAATAAGTCTTTCCATATTGCACTCTCCTTAAAAATAGAATTCGGATCTTGCAGGACGAATGTCAGTAAGTGCGCCTGTATAATGGCGAAGAGTGTGGGACTGATAGGGATGCTTCAGACACTCCTCCTCATTGATCTCGATACCCAAGCCGGGCTTTTCGGGAATGGTAATGTATCCATCCTTGTACTCAAGCTTCTCGTTAGTTACATCCTTGCGCCATTCAACGTCGCTGTACATAATCTCAAGAATAGAGAAGTTGGGGCAACAGGCAGCAAGCTGAAGAGTAGCGGCGTTTGCAACAGGACCGGAAGGATTATGCGGAGCAAACGGTATGTAGTAAGCCTCTGCAACCGCAGCAATCTTTTTGAGTTCCATCATACCACCGGCGTGTGAAATATCAGGCTGAATAAAGTCTGCAGCACGCATCTCAAAGAGGTCTTTGTAAGACTTTAATGTGTAAAGTCTTTCTCCGGCAGAAATCGCAACCGGCGACTTGTCCCTGACAGCCTTCAAGGCCTCTAAATTGTCAGGAGGTGTCGGCTCTTCAAAGAACATCGGCTTAAATTGCTCTAATTC
>CAZDIN010000141.1:0-1541 GCA_964505515.1 uncultured Eubacteriales bacterium
ATGATTAAAATCGGTTACGGCAGAATAAACTTGATGTGGGGGCATCTTTCATCTGTTCTGTATTTTTACGAAAACAGGAGAAAAAAGAAGCATTTTTAAGAAAAATTAAGATAAAATTCATTTTGGCAGAAAAATCAAGGAAAATTTGACCTTTATAGACTTTGACCTTTATAGACTTTTGCTTTAGAATAATAGTCAGTAAAGGTCAAATGAAAGGATGATTATAAATGTTGATGAGCGATCTGATCGCCAAGAGGATCATGGAGCTTTTAGAATGCAGCGAGGAGGGTGTTGCAGAGATCAGACGCAACACTCTTGCTGAAAACATCGGCTGTGTCCCCAGCCAGATCAATTACGTTATTTCTTCGCGGTTCACGCCCGAAAGAGGCTATATCGTGGAAAGCAAACGCGGAGGCGGAGGCTACATCCGCATCACCGAAG
Organism: uncultured Eubacteriales bacterium; assembly: GCA_964505515.1. Lineage (GTDB taxonomy): Bacteria > Bacillota > Clostridia > Oscillospirales > Acutalibacteraceae > RGIG2206. The sequence goes on from CAZDIN010000141.1 coordinate 442, forward strand.
TAAGAATGGGCGCGTCGAGCGGACTTATGCACATCATCAACTCGATCGGCGATTCGCTCGACGTCCGCGCGGGAAAGATCATTACCGAAAATTTAGCCTACCGCGAATACCTCTCTGCAGAATCGGCGAAACTTATCAATGCGGCCACCTCTGACAATGCGCTGAGGAGCGTGCCTGTGCAGTTGCGTGATGAGCTTCGCGCGGCTATTTTCAAGCAGATGCTGATGACTCAGATCTGACACTTACTAAAAGGAGTTTTTTACCTATGTTATGTGAAAAATGCGGCAAAAACATTGCCACCACCCATATTAAAACAAGCATCAACGGTGTCGTCGAGGCACATCATCTGTGCGCGGAATGTGCGAAGCTGAGCTCCTATGTTCAAAACCAGTTCGGGCTTGAAAATCTGCTCGGTTCATTTTTCGACGACTCTGTGAAGTCGGCTGTAAGAGGCGATAAGCGCAAGCGCTGTGAGGGCTGCGGTCTTTGCTTTGACGACATCGCAAAAGCCGGCCGCGTCGGCTGCGACCAATGCTACGACACCTTCTTCGAGCAGCTTTTGCCTTCCCTGCAGCGTATGCACGGCAAGGCGTATCACGCAGGCAAAAAGCCCCTCGCCGCTCAGCTGCAGCCTGTTGAAGAGGATCGCATTGAGCAGTTGAGGACACAGCTGAAGCAGGCGGTTGAGGCGGAAGATTTTGAGCAGGCAGCGAAGCTGCGCGACATGATAAGACTTGAGCAAAAGGAGGACGGCAATGATGAATAAATGGTACACATCTCCGGGAAACGAGGCGGACACCGTCATCAGCACCCGTATACGATTAGCTCGAAATCTTGCAGGTATCCCCTTCCCCTCGCGCATGACCTCCGCTCAGCTTCAGCAGGTCAATCAAATGGTGCGCGACGCACTGTTTTCGGATGAAGAGGCGCGAAACCGTTTCAAGTACATCGAAATGGAAACACTGCCCGATATCACTGCAATGTCGATGGTCGAGCGGCATGTGATCAGCCCTGCGTTTGCAGAAAACCGCGGAGGAAAGGTCCTGTTGCTCTCCGGGGACGAATCGGTGAGCATCATGCTCTGCGAGGGGGATCATATT
>CAZDIN010000141.1:1551-3342 GCA_964505515.1 uncultured Eubacteriales bacterium
CGTGCAGGCCTGTCGCTTGATGAGGCGTATGCTGAGGCGGACCGCATCGACGATCTGTTGGGCAGTCACCTGAACTATGCCTTCAACGAAAGGCTCGGTTACCTTACCGAATGTCCGACCAACCTTGGCACAGGCCTGCGCGCATCGCTGATGCTGCATCTGCCTGCCCTTGAGGCTAACGGCGCGATCAATCGGCTCGCCGCCACCGTCAGCAAGATCGGTCTTACTATTCGCGGCACCTACGGCGAGGGGTCAAAGGCATCCGCCGCCATGTATCAGTTTTCCAATCAGGTCACCCTCGGCATATCCGAAAAGGCGGCTGTGGACAATCTTAGATCCATCGCTTTTCAGGCTATATCGCAGGAAAGAAGCCTGCGCTCATCGCTTGACCCTGACGCTATCGAGGATGCCGCATGGCGCGCACTCGGCGTGCTGAAATATGCGCGTTCTGTCAGCAGTCAGGAGTTTATGGAGCTTATCTCAAAGGTGCGGCTCGGGATCTCTATGGGTATCATTCGCGATATTCCCTTGGCTACGGCTGAGGAGTTGATCATTCTCGCCGGCCCCGCCACTATTCAGGCGTCGAAGGGCGAGCCCTTGGAGGCGGCTGAGCGCGACAAATTGCGTGCCGCTCTGGCACGGGAAAGGTTGTAGTTTACATGTATAAATTCAACGGATTTACCGATAAAGCCAATCAGGCGTTGAATTATGCTATCGAAGCGGCGCAGGAGCTCGGTCACACCTACATCGGCAGTGAGCATCTGCTTATCGGCTTGCTGCAGGAGGAATCGGGTGCCGCCGCGCAGATACTTGAGGAAAAGGGCGTTTTCGCCGACCGCATAGCCGAGGAATTGGAGAACACCGTAGGTCGAGGCTCTCCGACTGTGCTCTCCCCCGATCAGCTCACCCCTCGCGCTAAGCGCATCGTGGAGATGGCTATCACTACCGCACGTTCGGGTGGCTCCGCCTTGGTCGGAACCGAGCATCTGCTGATTGCGATTCTCGAGGAGGGGGACAACTACGCCGTTCGCTTTATCAGCAAGATAGGCGGCGACTGCACTGCTATCCTGCAGGAGACCTCAAAGGTCGCAGGCTCTGCCGTTGAGGGCGGTGAAGTGCCCTCTGCAAAGGTAAAACCGAGCGGTAAAAAGACGCCCACACTTGATAAGTACGGACGCGACCTGACCGCTGAGGCGAAAGCAGGCAAGCTCGACCCGGTCATCGGGCGATCTAAAGAGATAGAGCGCATCATTCAAATACTCACCCGACGCACCAAAAACAATCCTTGCCTTATCGGCGAACCGGGCGTGGGCAAAACGGCGGTTGCCGAGGGGCTTGCGAACAAGATAGCAGAGGGTGAAGTGCCTGAACTGCTCAAAGACAAGCGGGTGGTTGCCTTGGACCTGACGGGAATGGTCGCAGGTACTAAGTACCGCGGCGACTTCGAGGAGCGCGTAAAGGCGGCCATCGACGAAGTCATCAAGGCGGGAGACGTTATCCTATTCATCGACGAGGTACACACCCTTGTGGGCGCAGGCTCTGCCGAGGGATCGACCGACGCCGCAAATATGCTAAAGCCTCAGCTCGCTCGCGGCGAGGTGCAGGTCATTGGCGCAACCACCCTCAACGAGTACCGCAAATATATCGAAAAGGATTCGGCACTTGAGCGCCGTTTCCAGCCCCTTACCGTCGGCGAGCCGACCGAGGAAGACGCAGTGCAGATCCTTAAGGGTCTGCGTGACAAGTACGAAGCACATCACAAGGTGCGCATCAGCGACGAGGCACTCACCG
>CAZDIN010000142.1:0-3305 GCA_964505515.1 uncultured Eubacteriales bacterium
GTAACTCACGAAATGGGCTTTGCGCGAGAGGTTGGAAACCGCGTGATCTTCATTGACGAGGGACAGATAATTGAAGAAGGAACTCCTCAGGAGTTATTTGACGATCCGCAAAATCCAAGACTTAAGGATTTTCTTGGAAAAGTTTTGAAATAACCTGTTAAACAAATGTGTCAGCCCTGCTGACACATTTGTTTTTGCTCAACTTTAGAATGATTTTTTCAAATTTGAAAATTTCTCTTTTCACCTGCAATAATTTATGCTATATTATAATAGATATAATAATTCTCGGAGGACGTTATGCCAAAGGTTTCATTTATGACAATTGCATATAATGAAGGCGGCTTCCTTCAGGCGCTGCTGAACGACCTGACCGCTCAGGACTATCCGCATGATGAAATCGAGGTCGTGCTGGTCGACGGCGGTTCTAAAGACAACACCAAGGCTATCATGACGCAGTTTGCCGAAAAGAGCGATTTTCTTGATTGCAAGGTGCTCGACAACCCCAAAAGGATCCAGTCTGTTGGTTGGAATATTGCTATCGGCAACGCAAGCGGCGATATTTTGATCCGACTCGATGCGCACGGAAGGATCGATCCTGATTTTATTTCCAATGTTGTCGAACAAATGGAGAGCGGCGAATCCATAGTAGGCGGTCAGCGCCTCACCTTGTTCGAGGGCAAGCGTCCCTTTGCAAAGCTGCTCGCTCACGCAGAGTCCTCCCCGTTTGGCAGCGGAGTTGCCTCATACCGCCGCAAAGTGCCCAGACGTTATGTGAAAACTCTTGCCCATGCCGCCTATCGCAAGGAAGTGTTTAAGCGCTGCGGCGTGTTTAATGAAAATCTTGTTCGCACCGAGGACAACGAGCTGCATTACCGCATGCGCCAAGCCGGATACCGCTTCTGCCAATGTCCGGAGATATGCTCCTATCTCCACGCAAGAAACACCCTCAAGGGAATGATAAAGCAAAAATGGGGCAACGGATTTTGGGTCGGCGCGACACTTCCTGTCTGTCCGGGATGTCTTTCGCTGTATAATTTTGTACCTGCGGCATTTGTTATGGTTCTTATCAGCGCTATATACTGGTGCATGCAGAACAACTCGCTGTTTGCATTGGCATTTATGGGATTTTTATATCTTCTCGCCGCAACAGTTGCAACTGTACGAGAGATAATAAGAGAGCCTTCCTGGGCGATAAAGCCTCTCTTGTTTCTGTTGCCGCCGATATTCCTGATGTTGCATTTGTTTTACGGAGCAGGAACAATATTAGGCGTTGTATTCTCTCCGATTCTTGTGGCTAAAAATAAGAACAAAGGATGACTATTGATAATGAAGTATGAATTCGATACTTCCGCTTGGCAGGGCGTTTTTGCCTTGCCTAACAGCGTTGCTGATCAACATATTAAGTTAGCGTCTCACTCCGCGCTCAAGGTCGTGCTGTTTCTTATGCGAAACGGAACGCAGGTCGACGGAAGCGATATCTGCAAGCAGATCGGCGTGTCGCCTGTTGAACTTGAGGAAGCCTTACTGTATTGGAGATCCGCAGGATTGCTAAAAGATTCATCTCAGGCACCTGTTGTCACCACCGCCTCGGCTAAGCCCAAACGTCAGGCGGCCGTCCGCGAGAAGCGTGCGACCCGCGTTGAAATATCAAAGAGAGCTGATGAATCGAAGGAGATCGCACTTGTGCTGCAGCAAGCGGAGATCAAGTTCGCCCGACCCCTTAAAGAAACCGAGAAAAGCTCGCTTGTATACATACTTGATGACCTTGGCATGAATCCAGAGATAGCTTTAATGCTGCTTGAGCACGCTGCCTGCGAAGGAAGAACGACCTCCTCCTTCCTTGAGTCGACCGCAGTTGATTGGATCAACAGGTGCGTTGACACAGTAGCTCTTGCCGAGCAGGAAATGACAAAAGCCGAGGAACGCAAGCACGCTTGGGCTATTGTACGCCGTGCAACGAGCATTGACAGCCGCCGTCCGTCATCAAAAGAAGCTGAATGCTGTCACCGTTGGGTAAATGAATGGGAATTTGATGAGAAGATGCTGCGTCTTGCCTACGACCACTGTGTCGACAACATTGGAAAAATGACATTTCCGTATATGGATAAGATCCTGAAGGGCTGGCACACATCCGGCATCAACACACCAGATGCAGTTGCTGCCGCCGATCAGGTGCGTCAGGATAACAAGACCGTTGACAATGAACCGTCTTTTGATCTCAGTTTATTTTGATCGCATGTAGGAGGAATATAAAATGGGATATTCAAAAGAAGCTTACGAGTATGCTTTAGGAAAAGTCGCAACACGCCGCGAGGACGCCTTTCGCGCCGCGCAGGTCCGCAAGGATGAAATATACAAGGCTATCCCCCAATTAGCCGAACTTGATAACAAGCTCGGTGCTACAGGTATTGCGGCAGTCAAGGCTGCATCTGCATTCAGCGGAACCAAAACTCTGATTGAGCTTCGCGCGGCTTATTCATTGCTGGAGGATCAGCGCAAAGCTTTGATGAAGGTGTCGGGCATTACTGAGACTGATCTTTTGCCTAAGCACTTTTGCCCCGTTTGCAACGACAGCGGATATGTCGACGGCTACCTATGCAACTGCGCTAAGAGGCTTGCAAAACAGTACGAATATGATCTGCTCAACCGTTCGATGCCTTTGGATAACTCAACATTTGACAACTTTGACCTCGCATATTACAAAGGAAAAGACCGTGAAAAAATGGACGAGCATCTGCGTTACTGCATGGATTATGCAAGCAGATTTCGCACCGATTCCCCCAGCCTGCTCTTCTACGGAAAAACAGGTTTGGGCAAGACCCATCTTTCACTCGCCATCGCAAACGAGGTGCTCGATGCAGGCTTCGGAGTCATGTACGGCTCTGCGCAGAATTACTTGGAGCGCCTTGAGAAAGAGCATTTCGGCCGCAGCGAAGGCGACACAATGGAACTGCTGTTGGGCTGCGATCTTCTTATAATCGACGACCTAGGCGCCGAGTTCCAAACCGCTTTTACTGCTTCCGCGATATATAACATCATCAATAGCAGGATCCTCAACGGATTGCCTACTGTAATCAGCACCAACCTTTCCCCTTCTGAGATCACAAAATGCTACGGTGAAAGAGTAATGTCGCGCATTCTCGGTAATTTCCGCCGTTTTGAGTTTACAGGCGCTGACATACGCCAGCAGAAGATGCTCAGAGGTTAAACTATCAACTTGACAAATCAGATATCGGTATTGTAAAATACCTTTTGCGAGCGGGTCAGGCAGCTGCGTGACTCCGGTCATGAGGAAAGTCCGAGCA
>CAZDIN010000143.1:0-3300 GCA_964505515.1 uncultured Eubacteriales bacterium
TGATCGGGGTCCTCGGGCTTACGCTTGGTAAGCGGCGAGATCTCGACAGGGTGATCCATGATAAATGTCGGCTGGATCAGATGCTCCTCAACAAACTCCTCGAAGAACAGGTTGAGGATATCACCCCTCTTATGACGCGCCTCATACTCGACGTGATGCTCGTCGGCGAGCTTCTTTGCCTCTTCGTCGGTCTTGACCTCGGCAAAGTCGACATTAGCATACTTCTTGACCGCGTCGATCATAGTCAGCCTTTCAAACGGCTTTGAAAAGTCGATCTGATGCTCGCCGTAGGGGAAGGTCAGCGAGCCGCAGACCTCCTGCGCGAGATAACGGAACATATCTTCGGTCAAGTCCATCATACCGAAATAATCGGTATACGCCTGATAGAGCTCCATCAGTGTGAACTCGGGATTATGACGGGTGTCGACACCTTCATTACGGAAAACGCGGCCGATCTCGAAGACCTTTTCAAGTCCACCGACGATAAGGCGCTTGAGGTAAAGCTCAAGGGATATACGCAGCTTAACGTCCTCGTCGAGCGCGTTGAAATGGGTCTCGAAGGGGCGAGCAGAGGCGCCGCCTGCGTTGGAGACCAGCATAGGCGTTTCAACCTCGAGGAAGCCGCGCTCATCAAGGAAGCGGCGGATATTGCTGATGATCTGCGACCGCTTGACAAAGGTGTCCCTGACGTCCTGATTCATAATAAGGTCAACGTAGCGCTGACGGTAACGCACATCGGTATTGGTCAGGCCGTGATACTTTTCGGGCAGGATCTGCAGGCTCTTGGAGAGCAGGGTCACGCTTGCAGCGTGGACACTGGTCTCTCCCGTCTTGGTGCGGAAGACCTCGCCGGTGATTCCGACGATGTCGCCGACGTCAAGGCGCTTGAAATCCTTATACTCGTCCTCGCCGATGCTATCGCGCGCAACGTAAGCCTGAATGTTGCCCTTGAGGTCCTGAACATTACAAAAGGACGCTTTACCCATGACCCGCTTGGACATCATGCGTCCTGCGACGGTGACCGTCTTGCCCTCGAGCGCATCGAAGTTTTCCTTAACCTCGGCGCTGTGATGGGTCACATCAAACTTTGTGATCTTGAACGGGTCCTTCCCCGCCTGCTGAAGCTCCGCAAGTTTTTCATGACGAATCTTTATCAGTTCATTGACATCCTGCTGCGGTGCCTGTGATACCTTTTGCTCCATTTCTCACACTTCCTTAAAAGAAAGGCGGGATCCGATTGTGTGATCCCGCCGATTAGATTACTTGGAAATCTCGAGGACCTTAAACTTAAGCTCTCCCGAGGGGGTTTCTGCCACGACGGTAGCTCCGACCTTTTTGCCGATCAAGGCAGAACCGATAGGAGATTCATCCGAGATCGCTCCGTTCATGGGGTCCGCCTCGGCAGAACCGACCAGAACGATGTCGAGCACCTCATCCATTTCGATATCACGCAGCTTGACCTTTGAGCCGAAACCGATCTTATTTGCACCGGAGGCATCCTCCTCAACGATGACGGCATTTTTAACCATCATTTCAAGCTCGGCGATACGCGCTTCAACACGCGCTTGCTCATTCTTCGCCTCATCATATTCACTGTTTTCCGAAAGGTCACCGAAGGAACGCGCTACCTTGATCTTCTCCGACACTTCGGCACGGGTCACGGTTTTAAGGCGGTCGAGCTCCTCTTCCAGACGCTTAAGGCCATCTACGGTAAACTTAAACTGTTTAACAGCCATTTTGATACACTCCGTTTCTCCGCCCGAAAAGGCGGCACCCTGCGCAATCGCATAGCAGGGCAATAATACTATTATTATAATAATTTGTTCTGCTACTGTCAAGTACCAAAACATTGACTTAACTGCGGCAACGGCACAGTTTTCCCTTCTATGACGACACTGTGAGGCAGTATAGCGGCGGTGTCACGGAAAATCCGCTCTCCGTGAAAGGCTGTAAGCAGCTCAAACAGCCCGTACTTCTCGACCGTTTTATCATCAAATGGGGAGCGCACGCACTCGTCTGTGACGGTGCAGCCGTCGCGTCCGTCGGCAGTAAAAAGCAGCCGTGGTCTTTCCATTGCGCCAAAGCCGCTCAGCCCGTCGGGCGCGATTATCGCACAGCAGCCTGATACCCCCGACGCCTTATCGGTTATCATAGGCGCGGCTCCCATTTCCCCCGAAAGCCTGTCTGCAAGCGCCTGATATTCATTTGTGTTGGATGTGACCACCGTCAGCGTGCGACAGACCCGCATCAAGCGCGGTACCGTATCCGAAAACCGCCCAAATCGGTCTAAAAGCGCCACATCACCCACCTGCGTATGTTCGGCGGCATGCTCTAACGTCCAGACGGCTCCGTTGAGAAGTATTCTTCTGCGAAGCGCTTCTCCGTCCACCCTGTCGATGCGCAGTCCGACAGGCAGGGTCACGTTCCGCTCAACAACTGCGCGGTTGCCTGCGCCCACCGCCTGCTCGACCTCTTCCCAAGGGATGCCTTCCGCGGCACGAACGGTCACAACACAGCAGGACACGCCGGCCACCTTTTCACCCGACAGGATAACCTTTTTTCCGAAGTTGCGCGCGAAAAAGCGTCGCAGACGCCCCTTTATCTTCCTTTTGTCGATCTCTACAAATGTTACCATAAGCATTCCTCCGTCAATCTATTTTTATGTGGAAAAACGCAAGGTTAAAACAAGGTTTACAAACAGATGTATTTGTTGTAAAATATTACTAAGAATACTGATAAGGGGGAACTCACATGTCAGCACCGCTTGCCGACCGCATGCGGCCTCTTACCCTCGACGACGTCGTAGGTCAACACCATCTGCTCGGTGACAGCAAGCCCTTGCGACGCATAATCGACGGGGGGAAAATTCCCAACATGATCTTCTACGGACCGTCGGGCATCGGCAAGACTACCGTTGCCTCTATTATCGCGCGACAGACCAACATGCGCCTGCATAAGCTCAATGGCACTACCGCAAGTACTGCGGATATCAAAAAGGTCATCGACGAGCTGGGCTCCTTTGCCGCTATGGACGGCATACTGCTCTACCTCGATGAGATACAGTACTTCAACAAGCGTCAGCAGCAGACCTTGCTTGAATACATCGAAAACGGAAGCATAACCCTCATTGCGTCGACCACCGAGAACCCCTATTTCTATATTTACAACGCCATTTTGTCCCGCTCGACCGTCTTTGAGTTCAAGCCCGTTGACACCGCCGATATCGAGCGTGCGGTTCGCCGCGCAGGTGAATTTCTATCACAAGAGCAACAGCGTCATATTGAGCTGACCGACGAGGCG
>CAZDIN010000144.1:0-3143 GCA_964505515.1 uncultured Eubacteriales bacterium
CCCACGTGTTCAGCTTGGAAGGCTGACATTCTACCATTGAACTACACCCGCATATCGCGACAAGGGTCATTGTATCACAACACTTGCCGCTATGTCAAGAGCAAATTCACAAAATTAAACAGATTTTAGTACAATTTTTCCGTCTTTGACGGTTGCGCTGATTCCGATCATCTGTTCATCGACATCTTCCACCAAAATTGATGCGATTTTGTCTTCAACCTGCTTACGAACTACACGACGGAGGTCACGCGCACCGCGTTTTCCGTTACCTGCAAGCTTTGCCAGCTCGTCGCATACCTTGGCGGTGTATTCAAAGCGCACTCCCTTTTCCTCAAGCACAGGCTTAAGCTCGTCGAGCATCAAGCCTGCGATGGATTTAAGCGACTCTGCTTCAAGCGGCGAGAAGATAACGATCTCGTCAACTCTGCCCAAAAATTCGGGACGCAGGAATTCTTCAAGCGCCTTCATCACTCTTTCGCGGTTGAGGTCTGCGGCGGTCTTTGCGAAGCCCATCGATCCGCCTGCCTGAGCACTGCCGGCGTTGCTGGTCATAACGATAACGGTATTTTCAAAGTTAACAGTTCTTCCCTGCGCGTCGGTAATGCGTCCGTCATCGAGTATCTGCAGAAGTATATTCAAAATATCGGGATGCGCCTTCTCTATCTCATCAAAAAGCAGCACTGAATATGGCTTGCGGCGGACCTTTTCGGTCAGCTGCCCTGCCTCATCGTAGCCGACATATCCGGGAGGCGCGCCGATTATTCTTGACACCGAGTGTTTTTCCATGAATTCCGACATGTCAAGGCGTATCAAGGTTTCAGGCGAGTCAAAAAGTTCATTTGCGAGCACCTTTACAAGCTCTGTCTTGCCGACGCCTGTAGGTCCGACAAATATAAACGAAGCAGGTCTGCGGCGGGGCGATATCTGCACCCTCGAACGACGGACGGCGGTGCAAAGTTCCTCGACCGCAGTATCCTGACCGATAATCTTCGACTTTATCTTTTCTTCAAGTGTATTCAACCGCGACAGATTGCTTTCCTTGATTTTCGCAGCAGGGATTCCCGTCCAAAGCTCGATGACCTGTGCAAGATCGTCCTCGGTCACTGCATTTTCTGCGGCGGCTTCGACGCCCAGACTATTGACAGTTTCGGTGACCTTCGCGATCTGAGAACGGACATTTGCGATCTTCTCATAGTCAACGTTGTCGACATCAGAGGACAGCTCATCCTCGCGAATCTTAAGCTCAGTAAGGCGCTTGTTAGCCTTGACAAGCTCATCGACGGCCTTGTTCCGCAAGCTTGCGGCGGCGCAGGCTTCGTCAAGCAGGTCGATCGCCTTATCGGGTAAAAACCGGTCGTTAATGTAACGCTCAGACATGACGACCGACAAACGAGCAATTCGCTCGCTTACAGTAACACTGTGATAACGCTCATAGTATCCCTTAACTCCCAGCAGGACGGTGGTTGCCTGTTCAACAGAGGGTTCCTCTATCACAACCGGCTGGAATCGGCGCTCGAGCGCGGCATCCTTTTCGATATACTTTCGGTATTCCTTAAAGGTGGTGGCACCAATGACCTGAATCTCACCGCGCGACAGTGCGGGCTTCAGGATATTAGCGGCGTTCATCGACCCTTCGGCAGAATCACCGGCACCGACCATATTGTGCACCTCGTCAATAAACAGGATAACATTTCCTGCCTGCTTGACCTCATCGATCAGGCCTTTCACTCGGCTTTCGAACTGACCTCTAAACTGGGTGCCTGCCACCAGCGCGGTCAGATCAAGAAGATATATCTGCTTTTCTGCCAAGCGTGCAGGAACCTCGCCCGAAACTATACGCAGTGCAAGACCCTCGGCAATCGCGGTCTTACCGACACCCGGTTCACCGATGAGGCAGGGATTGTTTTTACTGCGGCGGGACAGTATCTGCACTACTCTGCCGAGCTCACGATCCCTGCCGATAATATTATCAAGCTCACCCTTCCCGGCTCTTTCGGTCAGATTTGTGCAATAGGTCGACAGGTACTTGTTCTTTTTCTCCTTTGGATTTTTCTTTGCCGAGGATTTCTTATCCCTCTCCCCCTGATCCTCGGGAGCGGACGCACCCATCGAGCCAAACAAATTCTGTAAAAACGGAAACGCCTGCGCACCGCCAGGCTCCATTCCGTCAAGGTCGATCTCGCCTCCGTCACCCATTTCAGTCATGAGCTGCTGGGTCATAGCCTCGATGTCTTCCATCGGGATATTCATCTTATCAAGCATGTCGTTTACAGGCTTGATGCCAAGCTCCTTTGCACATTGGATGCAATATCCCTCAAGATTTGATTTTTCACCCTCGATGCGCGTGACAAACACGACGGCAGGACGGCTTTTACACTTGTAACACATTTTCATCATAGGAATTTACTCACATTTCTCCGAAGTTTCAGTCGACGTCTTTCGTCCGTCAAAATAAACGACTAAGTAGTTAAAGAACGAGAACACCAAGCAGGCGATCGTTACCGACATAGCAGTTGTGAGCACGATGTCGGGTATGACGTTAGTAAACTCACTTATAACAAACAGCACCATTGTAGCATAAAGTATAACCGTCGTCATCTTACCCCACCAACGCGCATAAGGAGTTGCATTTCCACGCTTTACAAACAGAACCGCTCCTATCAAAGTCAGCAGCTCCTTGGTAAACATGATCGCTGCAACGGGAATCAGAATGGTGTGATGCCATGCAAGACATACGATAACCGTAAACTGGGTAAGTTTATCTGCAATCGGGTCAAGAATCTTGCCCACGTTGGTTATCAAATTGAACCTGCGCGCAATATAGCCGTCGACCACGTCGGTCAATCCTGACAGCAAAAGCAGAATAATGGTCAACATATAATTCCCCTTGAAATAGGAAATTACAACAACAGGTATCATTATGATACGAATGATTGAAAGGATGTTTGGAATTGTAAATATCTTCTTCATATAAACTTCTCCGTTCATTTTTCCTGTCTATAGCAAGGTGCATAGGCGCATAAACAAAACAGTCTTATCAACGTCACTTTGTGTAATACCAAGCAATCCACCGTTTGACAAACCGATGATCAGGCTTATAAGATTCGCAACGAAAAAGGCAATAGCAAGACCTTTAAGTCCCC
>CAZDIN010000145.1:0-3081 GCA_964505515.1 uncultured Eubacteriales bacterium
AGATAGCACACGACCAAGGCTACGACTATCATTAAAACATAGGTCAACATTTACTTACCCTCCCCGCGCTCGCGGATAACGAACCTTATCGGTGTTCCCTCAAGTCCGAAGGTGGACCTGATCTGGTTTTCTATATAGCGCTGATACGAATAGTGGAACAGGTCAGCGCGATTGCAGAAACAGACAAACGTAGGCGGACGGGTCGAGGGCTGAGTTATATAGTATATTCTCAGGCGGCGGCCTTTATCCGTAGGCGGCTGTACCCTTGCTGTCGCATCAGCCAGAAGATCGTTGAGCATTCCTGTTGAAATGCGCATCGTATTTTGAGAATGGACGAATTTTATTAGTTCAAACAGTCGGTTAAGGCGCTGACCGGTTTTGGCTGAAATGAAGATGATAGGGGCGTAAGACATAAACGCAAAGTCGTTCATCAGGCTCTTTCTATAGGAGTCCATAGTCTTGCCCGTTTTCTCAACTGCATCCCATTTATTGACCGCGATGATACATCCGCAGCCTGCCTCAAGGGCAAGTCCTGCCACCTTGGAATCCTGCTCGGTAAAGCCTTCAACAGCGTCGATCATGATAACGCAGACATCTGCACGCTCGACCGCCATCTGTGCCCTCAGGTTGCTGAAATGCTCGATCTGGTCGGTGACGCGGCTTTTTCTGCGCAGGCCGGCAGTATCGATGAAGTTGAACCTTCCGTATTTATTGTCGATATGAGTGTCGATCGCGTCGCGGGTGGTGCCGGCGATGTCGCTTACTATCGAACGGTTTTCGCCCGATATGGCGTTTACGAGCGAGGATTTACCTACGTTGGGCTTTCCTATGACCGCAACGTTGATACGGTCATCCTCCTCTTCCTCTTCGGTCTCGGGAAGATGCTCAAACACAGCATCAAGCAGATCTCCCGTACCGTGACCGTGAACGGACGACACCGCGATAGGATCGCCGAGCCCCAGATTGTAAAACTCATAAAACTCCATCGGCACGTTACCGATCGAGTCACATTTATTAACACACAAAACGACAGGCTTTCCGCTCTTTTGAAGCATCGACGCGACCTCGGAATCGGTTGCAACGACGCCGCTTTTCATATCGGTTACGAGCACGATGACCTGTGCGGTCTCGATAGCCAGCTCGGCCTGACGCCGCATCTGCGAAAGGATAATATCGTCACTCGCAGGCTCAATTCCGCCCGTGTCGACCAGCATGATCTTACGATTTTTCCACTCGCAATCGCCGTAAATACGGTCGCGCGTGACACCGGGCGTGTCATCGACTATCGACAGGCGTCTGCCGATGAGTTTATTAAACAGGGTCGATTTTCCCACATTCGGGCGACCTACGATCGCTACAATCGGTTTAGCCATTCTGATCCTCTTTCTCTTCGTGGAGCAAGGCCTCCAGTAACTCATATCCGTCATTGGCGGTCAGCCTGACCGGTACATTCAGCGCTTGCTCAATATCCTCTTTTGAAACGTCGTCAAGCATCAGGTCCCCTTCGCTTCGGAACATACACGACGGCAAAAGCAACCTTTCACCCAAGGGCTGTCCTTTCAGTTGGGCGATAAGGTCGCGTCCTGTAACCAAGCCGCTTACGTCTATATCGTGACCGAAGAAGTCGTTGACGATACCGTAGACCTTTACATCTAAATTATGCCATTTTTGCATCGCGGTGTCAACCATTTCGCGCATCAGCGGCAAAAATCCTAACCCTGTCGCGATCGACACCTCACGTTTACGCCCGTCCGACTCAGACCCATCCAACGCATCGGCAAACTGCGACTTCATCAGGGTACACATGCCCACGCCGTTTTCAAGCTGAGCAAATTCCTCATAAAAGTCGGCGTCGGGCAAGGGTCTGCCTGCCTTGAGGTAAAACTCGTCGCTCGCGTATACCAGTCGGGTGCCGTATTTTTCAAAGCACTCCTCCCCGACCCTCTCCATGATGTCAAGCACCTTTTCGGCGGTTTCGGGTGTGTAGTTCTTGAGCTCTTCAAGCCCCTCGCGGTATTTTGTAATGCCGACGGGCACCACTGCGACGCTCTGCACCGACGGATAAAGTGCCGTCAGGTCAGCGAGGCTTCTCTCAAGCTCGGCGCCGTCGTTTATATCGGGGCAAAGCACAAGCTGACAGTTCAGTTTAGTGCCGGCATTTGCCAAGCGGTACAGTATATCAAGCGCCTCTCCTGCGTGGCGGTTTTTCATCATCCGCACGCGCAGCTCCGGATTGGTGGTATGCACCGACACATTGATGGGGCTGATATGCATTTTGATAATGCGGTCTACCTCATGCTCGGAGATGTTGGTCAGGGTTATATAGTTGCCGAACAGGAAAGACATGCGTGAGTCGTCGTCCTTGAAATAAAGGCTCTCACGCAGGCCCTTGGGCAGCTGATCTATGAAGCAGAAAATGCACTTGTTGCGGCAGCTTTGCTGTTTGTCCATCAGGTAGGTCTCGAAATCGAGGCCGATATCCTCTTGCTCATCCTTACGGATGGTGACAGCACGCTCTTTCCCGTCTCTCAGCAGGCGGAGTTTCAGCTTTTTATTAACGATGTGGAACCGATAGTCCAGCACATCGCTTATCTCATTTCCATTGACCGAGAGCAACATGTCGCCCGACAGTATTCCCTTGCGCTTGGCAAGAGACCCGTCATCAACATTGGTAATAAGAACCGACACAACTCACACCTCCTCATAAACAAATATCCCCGCGGCGTGCGCGGGGATACTCAGTTGATCATATTCAGAGACTTAAGCCTCTTTTACAGCAATGACCTGTCTGCCGCGATAGTAGCCGCAGTTCGGGCAAACTCTGTGGAGACGCTTATACTCGTTGCACTGAGGGCATCTTACGAGCTCGGGCGCCGTCATCTTCCACACGTTTGAACGTCTTTTATTCTTTCTTGCCTTGGATGTTTTTCTCTTCGGTACCGCCATCTTCAGCACCTCCTTAAAGTAATTATAATGATAATTTGATCAGTCAAAGAATTCCGCCAACGCTTCAGCGAACGGGTTATTTCGCTCAGCAGGACACGGACAGTCGCCATGATTCAGGTTGGCACCGCAATTCAT
>CAZDIN010000146.1:0-3050 GCA_964505515.1 uncultured Eubacteriales bacterium
GTGGCATTTGGGACACTTCATATATCTTGTCCTGTTAACATGCGCTGCCAAGAGCACGCTATTGAAGGTCGGAACATATTTGTGACCGCATCTTCTACATTCGTAGTATCCGGCTGTCTGCTCGATCTTAAGGGCGTATATAACGCCGATCATACACACAACAAGCCCAGACACTATAAGCAAGATCCTCAGCCAGTCCGCCATTTGAACAAGAGCCGCGGTAAAGAGAAAGCCAAATAAAATAATAATAGAAAATACGCCTATCAGAATTTCTAAAGACAGCAGTTGCTTGTCTGCCATCTCCTTTTGTTTTGCCATTTCAATCAAGTTGTCTTCTAATTTCTGTTTGTAATTATCCATTGTAACTACCTCCCCACTCAGTAAATCATTTACACTTATTTTGAGTTCGTTGCATAATGCAAGCATGATCGAGGAATCGGGCATAGATTTACCGTTTTCCCATTTTGACACAGCCCGGTCGGTGATATTAAGCTTATCGGCTAATTGCATTTGAGTAAATCCGATTTCTCTTCTGCGTTCAGCGATAAACCTACCGATCTTAACCTGATCCATAGCACTACCTCCTTTCGCTGTAAGTGTAAACGATCATGGGATATTAGTACACACACCGTTGGTTGAGTGGGGTCAAATCAACAGGCGGTTGAAGATAAGATCGATATCTAATACTCAATTCTAATGGTCTCATCGGGTTTTACGCTGTAAAGTGTGCCGCGATAATCGAGCCATATCGTATAGAGGGTCGGGTTGTAGACCCTTTCGCCGTTAGCGCTGTATCTGAGGCTCTTGTATGCCTGAACATAGTCGTATATCTCAATGTTGGTAGCATACCAGATCTCATCGTTGTTTGACAGCTTTTTGCAGATATCCTCAATATGTTCCCAGTTGTTGTCTCTGTCGAACTCATAGCTATGTCCCCAAAGGTAGAACAGGCGCGGAACTCTTTTTGCATGGTAGACGTTTGTAGAAATATCAATGTTCAAAAACTGATCGATAAATTCGAACACCTTCCCATTGTTATGGTGAGCAGTAGGCATCCATGCGTGGAAATCATCAGGCAGCAGGAATGCGTTGTTATCCTTGCCTAATGCTCTTGCATATGCAATATCAAGCTCGGTCAGATAATTCTTTATCGACTCATAGGTTCCAAAATTACCCATTTGATTTATGCCTGAGTCGGGATATGCCATTCCTCGAATTATAGTATCGCATTTCTCCTCAAGGTAAAGCCTGCAATCGAGAACATCTCTGATACCCTCAATAACCCTGATATTTCCGTTGGCTCTGTGTTTAGCGCCGTGAATTGCGATCTCATGACCTTTTGAGAGAAAATGCTCCTTGATCTCTTCTTTAGAAAAGTTCCTTCTCCACGCGCTTTCACAGTTGAAGTTGAAGGTGCCTTTTAATCCGTATTTATCGAACAGTTCAGCAAGACGAAGGTCCTGAACAACACCGTCGTCGTAGCTGAATGTGACAGCCTTTGCCTTTCCTTCAGGGTATCTCATAAATACTGCGCTCATATAATCACCTAATTTTTATACTCCGAAAACAAGCCAGATATAGATATACGCGGGGATAATGGCTGCAAGAGTGAACGGGATTCCGATCTTAAAGAAATCCTTGTTTTTGACCTCGTAGCCATCCTTGCGAAGAATGCCAATGCCCGTAATGTTAGCAGAGGCACCAATCGGAGTGCAGTTACCGCCGAGGGTCGCACCCGAAAGCAGACCGAAATAGAGCGGGATCAGTGCCTGTGGTCCAAGCGTTGATGCCATTCCGCCGATGATCGGGATCATGGTGGCAACATAAGGGATGTTGTCAATAAATGCCGACAGCAGCACTGACGCCCAAACAATAATGGTATAGAGCAGGAACAGGTTGTCGCCGCCGATGCTTGCAAGCAACTCGCCTGCTTTTCCGATGACACCTGATGCATCAAGGCCGCCTATCATCAGGAACAGACCCAACAGAATACCGATGGTCTCAAAATCAATGTCCTTGAGAGGAGCAACAATGGCGGAAAGCTGTTTCTTTCTGATAAAGCTATATACAAGGCCGATAACCAGCAAAACGCAACAGATCAAACCGTTTGTGATGTCAGGCTTGTTGGGGATGAAGGATACCGAAATGAGCAGTATAAGCATGAGGATAAGTAATGCGGTTGGGAAATAATCAGTAACCTTAGTGCGTGTCTGTGCTTTCTCAATTGCGGCGGTCTCTTTTCTGAAAAGATAAAGCAGAATAATAGCTGAAATAACAGCGCCGAGCTCGACCGCAAAGAAAATGCCGGGTTTTCCTTCGAAAAAGAAGAAATCAAGAAAGCTCATGTTGAGCTCACTGCCGAGCATGATAGCTGTGGTGTCACCAACAAGGGTCGCAGCGCCCTGAAGGTTGGATGAAACCGCGATCGCAATAATAAACGGAACGGGATTCACCTTAAGCTTTTTGCATATTTCAAGCGCGATAGGTGCCACCATCAACACGGTGGCTACATTGTCTACAAATGCTGATATGATTCCTGCAAACAGAGCAAGTGCAACGGCTGCCCAACGAACATTCGGGACCTTTTCCATCAACAGATCGGCGAGCAAGGATGGCATTTTACTCTCGGTAAAGAGAGAGACAAGTCCCATCGTTCCGGCGATCATCAAAATGACATTGAAATCAATTGAGGCAAGAACATCGCCGATAGGCAGCATGCCGCTTATGATGAATAAAAGACCCGATGTAATTGCTATATAGGGCCTGTACTTGTTGAATATCAACATAAGAACATATGTAAGTGAAAACAGAATAATCGCGGGTATCATTGACATCACATCCTAAATTGAAACTATTATAATTTTATATAAACGCTTTGACGTAATTATACCATGTTAATGTTAAAAGAGCAAGGTGTTAAATGGCGTTTTGAGATGTTAATAATATACATCGGATCAATTTTTGCTTTACTTCTATTATAATAAGTGATATAATACAAACGTTATCCGCCCGTGGCGAAGCTGGATATCGCAGCAGATTCCGATTCTGAA
>CAZDIN010000147.1:0-3012 GCA_964505515.1 uncultured Eubacteriales bacterium
GCAGATGCCTGAGGAGGGCTACGACGACTCAATGCATAAATTGCGTATGCAGATCTATGAGATAAACCGAGAGACCGCGCGCTTTTTCCATTCTCAGCTTGTTTCGAAGTCGGGCGAGCAGGCGCTGAAATATCTGACCGACAGACAGATGTCAATGAACACTATCCGCAGGTTTGGGCTGGGCTTCGCCCCTGATTCATGGGACAGCCTATACAGGCATCTGCGCGGTTTAGGGTACAGCGACGACCTGCTGATCCAAGCCGACCTCGTTATGAAAAGGCGCAACGGCAACGGCTGCTTTGATCGTTTTCGCAAGAGGGTGATGTATCCTATAATCGACCTGAGAGGAAACGTTATTGCCTTTGGCGGCCGTATTCTGCCGGGTGACGATTCTCCTGCGAAGTATATCAACACGTCCGACACGCCTGTTTATAAAAAGAGCCACAATGTATATGCTATGAATCTCGCAAAGAACTCGAAGGCAGGTAAGCTGATTCTCTGCGAGGGTTACATGGATGTCATCGCGATGCATCAGGCGGGATTTGATAACGCTATCGCCGCCTGCGGCACAGCCTTTACCGAGGAACAGGCAAAGCTGCTGTCGCGATATACCGATGAGATAATTATCACCATGGATGCCGATGCCGCAGGTGAAAAGTCGACTAACAGGACGATCGATATTCTGACACGCACCGGCGTTTCCATTCGCGTGCTTCGGTTGCCGGATGCAAAGGATCCCGACGAATACATTAAAAAGTTCGGCCCCGAGCGGTTTAAGGGGCTAATCGAGGGGGCCGGCAACGATATCGAGTATAAATTGCAGGTTGCCAAGACAAAATATGATGTTGATACCGATAACGGACGGTTGGCATATCTGCGCGAAGCGGCGGCTGTTTTAGCAAATGTCGACGACAGTATCGCACGGGCACTTTATGCAGGGAAGCTGTCTAAGGATTATAACATCCCGTTGGAAAGCCTCAACCGCGAGATCGGTTATATTGCTAATCAAAAGCACAAGGCCGAAAAGAAAAAGACTATCGCACATGCCGTTCGCAAGCCGGAAGCCGTTGACCGAATCAATCCCGAGCGTAATACTCGCTTAGGAGCGGCGATCGCTGAGGAAACGATATTGCACATTTATATGATGCATCCGTCTTTGTTCGACCGAGTGCCGATGTCGGAGGATGATTTTATAACGGCGTTTAACCGGCGCGTGTTTGCACGCCTTAGTGAGCTTCTGACCGATGGAGTAACACCCGACGTTTCATTGTTTGGCGGTTGCTTTTCGCCCGATGAAATGGGGCGTATCGTTGAGATAATGAACCGAAATGTCAGCGGTGACGTGGCTGAGGATGAGTTGAAGGACTGTATCCGCCGCCTGTCCGATGAGAAAAACAGGCTTACTGCGTCCGACCCGTCTGCGATGAATGCAGACGATTGGGCAATGAAGATAAAGGAAATCAGCCAAAACAAGAGAGGAGATAAAAAATAATGAATTCGATCGATTTTGATAAGGATAATAACGGACTTGATGTTGATAGCTTTGATATTGAAAAGACCGCGAGTCAGCTCAGCATTAACGACACGGATAAGGATGAGCCGCTGATCGATCTTGATATCAACCTGTTGGCAGAAGAGCCTACCGCGGAAGACCTTGAGATAGAAGAGGTCGATCAGGAAGAGCTTGAGGATGCGCTGACATTTGATAACGTTGCGCTGGATGACCCTGTTAAGCTTTATCTTAAGGAGATCGGACAGGTTCCTCTTTTGAGCATCGAGGAAGAGCGCGAATTGGCTGAGAAGATCCTTGACGGAGATCAGAGGGCTAAGGATCGTCTTACCGAAGCCAATCTCCGACTTGTTGTCAGCATTGCCAAGCGTTATGTTGGCCGCGGAATGCACTTCCTTGATCTTATTCAGGAAGGAAACGTCGGTCTTATCAAGGCTGTTGACAAGTTTGACCATACAAAAGGCTTTAAGTTCTCCACCTACGCAACCTGGTGGATAAGACAGGCCATCACCCGTGCTATCGCCGATCAGGCGCGTACTATCCGTATTCCTGTTCATATGGTCGAGACCATCAACCGCCTGAAGAAGACCCAGAGCCAGCTTCTGCATGAGAACGGATATGAGCCGAGCGAGGAGCAGATTGCACAGGAGATGGATATGACGGTCGAGCGTGTGCGTGAGATCATGCGTGTCGCTCAGGAAACCGTTTCGATGGAAACTCCGATCGGTCCTGAGGAGGACAGTCGCCTTATGGACTTCATTCGCGACGAGGATGCTCTGGCTCCCGATGACGCCGCGCTTAAGACCATCACAAACGAGGATATTGACAGCGTGCTTAAGACCCTTACTCCGCGTGAGGAAGCCGTTATCCGTCTGCGTTTCGGACTTGAGGACGGCCGTAGCCATACTCTTGAGCAGGTTGGTGAACAGTTCCAGGTCACCCGTGAGCGCATCCGTCAGATCGAGGCGAAGGCCCTTCGCAAGCTGCGTCATCCCGTAAGAAGCAGTAAGTTCCGCGATAAATAAGCTGTGTACCTAAAACCCCTTTTGTGCATATAATGTACGGGAGGGGTTTTATGCGTTGCAGAATTCAGGATCTCAGACATAAGGATGTAATATGTATCTCCGACGGTACGGCGCTCGGATGCGTCTGTGATGTCGAGGTTGATACGGTCGATGCAAAACTGATCGCAATCGTAATTTACGGCAGGCCGAAATGCTTCGGTCTGCTTGGCAGGGAGGACGATTGCATTATCCTTTGGTGTGACATAGAAGTGATAGGCGAGGATGCGATCTTGGTAAATGCTTCACCTATCAGACCGCGACGCAGGAGAAGTGTTTTGCATGGGTTTTTAGGCGGTAACTAAAATTTGCAAAAAAAGTACTTGCAAAGTAAGATGTGATGTGATAGAATACGTCGGTGAAGCAGTACACACACCGTGTGACAGGGCTGAGTGTGCCGGAAGGTGGCGGCGTTTGAGGGATGAGGATGGAGGTTAAGCC